>NZ_JBLTJC010000620.1:0-3782 GCF_048158785.1 Streptomyces colwelliae
GTCATGGTGTTCGCGATGGGCATCGGCTCGCTCGCCGCGAAACGCCTGCGCTGGCACGCGGCGGCCGGTTTCGGCGCACCCGGGCAGAGGACGAACAGGGCACCGACGTGCCCCTCGGCGGTGCGCGTATCCGTGCCCTGCTCGCCGCGCTGGCCCTGCACCCGAGCCGGATCATCCCCGTCGGCACCCTGATCGACGAGGTGTGGGCGGACGAACCTCCCCAGGACTCCCCGGCCGCCCTCCAGGCCCTGGTCGGCCGCCTCCGCCGCACCCTCGGTAAAGAAGCGATCGCCTCCGACCCCGGCGGCTACCGCCTCGCGGCGACCCGGGACGACGTGGACCTGTTCGTCTTCGAACACCTCGTACGCCAGGGCACGGCCGCCCTCGACCGGGGCGACGCGACCACCGCCGCCCGCGACCTCTCCGAGGCGCTCGCCCTGTGGCGCGGGCCCGCGCTCGCCGACCTCCCCGACCGGTCCGCCGCCGCCCGCCCGGACGCGCTGCGCCAGGAGGCGACCCGCGCGCGGGCCGAGGCCGACCTGCTGCTCGGCCGCGCCGCCGACGTCGTACCGGAACTGAAGGAACTGACCGCGGCCCATCCCTACGACGAACCGCTGCACGCCCTCCTCATCCGCGCCCTGCGCGCCTGCGGCCGCGGAGCCGACGCCCTCGCCGCGTACGAGGCGGCCCGGCGCGCGCTCGCCGAGGGGCTCGGTACCGACCCGGGTCCGGAACTGCGCGCCCTGCACGGGGAGTTGCTCACAGCGACGGCACCGGCGAGTACGGCGCCCGCTGCCCCCGGGCGCCCCGGACGCGACGGCAACCTGCGTCCACGGCTTACCTCTTTCGTGGGCCGGGAACCCGAGATCGCCGCCATCCGTTCCGAATTGCACAGGGCCCGCCTGGTCACGCTCACCGGACCGGGTGGCTCCGGAAAGACCCGTCTCGCCGAGGAAGCCGCCGCCGGGCTCCCGCAGGCGTGGCTCGTCGAGCTGGCCCGGCTCGACCGGCCGGAGGCGGTGCCGGGCGCGGTGGTCAGTGCCCTCGGTCTGCGCGAGACCGCGCTGCTGACCACCGAGTTGTTGACCACGCAGGACGACCCGGTCGCCCTGCTGGTGGAGTACTGCGCCTCGCGCGGCCGACTCCTGATCCTTGACAACTGCGAACATGTCATCGGCGCGGTGGCCGACCTCGCCGAAACGCTCCTGACCCGCTGCCCGGGGCTCACGATCCTCGCCACCAGCCGTGAACCCCTGGGCGTCCCCGGCGAGTCCGTTCGCCCGGTCGAGCCCCTCGTCCCCGACCAGGCGCACCGCCTCTTCACGGAGCGCGCCACCGCCGTCCGCCCGGGCGCGGGGACCGTGCTCCAGGACACGGAGGCGGTCGCGGAGATCTGCCGCCGCCTCGACGGCCTGCCCCTGGCCATCGAACTGGCCGCCGCCCGGCTCCGGTTGCTCACCCCGCGCCAGATCGCCGACCGCCTCGACGACCGCTTCCGCCTCCTCACCTCCGGAAGCCGCACGGTGCTGCCCCGCCAGCAGACCCTGCGGGCCGTAGTCGACTGGTCCTGGGAGCTGCTCGACGAGCCGGAGCGGACGGTGCTGCGCGAGGTCTCCGTGTTCGCCGGCGGCTGGGACCTCGCGGCGGCGGAGGCCGTGTGCACCGGCCCCGCGGCCCACCTCATCGGCTCCCTGGTCGACAAGTCCCTGATCGTGGCCACCCCGGGGGACGCGGACGGCGGCATGCGCTACCGCATGCTGGAGACCATCCACGAGTACGCCGTCGAGCGCGCCGCCGAGACCCCCGAGCCGCGCGCCGCGGCCGAGCGCCGGCACCGCGCGTGGGTGCGCGCCCTCGTGGAGACGGCCGAGCCCCTGCTCCGCTCCGGCGACCAACTCCCGTGGATCGCCCGCCTGGAGACCGAGCTGGACAACATCCGGGCGGCCCTCAGCCGCTCCGTCGCCGCGCGCGACGAGGAGGAGGCGGGCGCCCTGGCCCTCGCCGTCGGCTGGTTCTGGTGGCTGCGCAACTACCGCACCGAGGGCGCGGAATGGGTGATCCGGGTCCTCACCCTGAGCACACCGGACGGGCCCGCCCAGGACCCGTTCGAGGCCTACGTCGCCGACCCGGAGGTGGATGCCCGGCACCCCCTGCACAGCCGGCGGATGGACCTCCGGCTGCTGGATCTCTTCCTCAGGGCCGAGTCCGAGATCCTGGGCCGGACGGCGGACGGCCTGATGGACGAGCGCTTGTGGCAGTACATGAAGCTGATCCAGGGCTACTTCGCCGCCGGCGGCCCGCAGTCGGCCCGTATGCCGGGGCTCATCTGGCCGCTCACCGCCTACTTCCTCACCGAGTCGATGGACATCCGGCCCGCGATGGAGGCGGCGGCCGTCAACGTCCGTGTCCACGGCGGCGACTGGGAGAAGGCCGTCCTGCTGATGTTCCGGACGCACCTCCTCGTCGACTCGCCGGGCGGCATGGCAGGCATCGACGAGGACCTGAAGGCGCTGAAGGCGCTCTCCGGCCGTGTAGGCGACCGCTGGGTGCGCGCCCAGGTGTCCAGCGCGGTGGGCGAGGCCGCCATGGTCCGCGGCCGCTTCGAGGAGGCGAGGACGGCGTACGAGGAGGCGCTGGAGCTCGCCTACGAGGTCGGCGCCTACACCGAGACCCCGTTCCTCATCGCCCGCCTCGCCGAACTCGCCTTCCGCGCGGGCGACCGCGACAGTTCCCTCGCCGGCCTGGACCGGGCGACCGAGGAGGCCGAGCGGCACGGTGTACCGGACGCCCGCGCGTTCGTCCTGATGCTGCGCGCGCACATCGCCCTGGAGGACGGGGAGACCGCCCGCGCGCGGGAGTTGAGCGACCGCGCCTGGGCGGAGAGCGAGAAGGGCACGCCCCCACCGCAGTTCAGGGCCGGCCTGAACGCGGTCGCCGCCCTGGTCACCGCCGCCGAGTCGGGACCGGAGCGCGGGCTGGAGAAGATGACCGCCACCCTGCGCGAGGCCATCGACCAGCACTGCGCCGACGCGCTGATCGCGCACCTGGTGGACCAGACGGCGCTGCTCTCCGCAGACCTCGGCGAACTACCGCGCGCGGTACGGCTGTTGGCCGTCGGCGACCGCTGGCGCGGCGGCCACCCGCGCCCCATGCCGGAGCGCACCCGGGTCGAGCACACCGAGACCACGACCCGCACCGAACTGGGCCCCGAGCGCTACGCGGCCGAACGCGCCCGAGGCGAAACGCTCACCATGGACGAGGTCCTGGCCGAACTACCCGCTCCGGCACCGTCCCCGACACAACCCCTGGCACAGCGCCCTACTTGCACGTGAACTTCGACTCCGCCCAGTCCGCAAGCGTCAAGTCGTCGAAGGAGCTGTGCGGTTCGACCACCAGCCGTACGGTCTTGCGCCCGGCGATGTTCACATGCACCGGCACCGCGGCGTCCCCGCCTTCGATCTCCCCGGACCGCCACAGCCGGACCCCGTCGGCGTACACCGAGAAGGAGACCTTGCCGATCCCCAGCATCATGTCGTCGACGCCGACCGTCGCGTCGTAGGAGACGCACTGGCGGTTGAGGCCGATCGTGACGGAGGAGCGGCCGTGGACGGTCGCGCCGTGGGTGTAGCGCGTGCCGCCGATCGAGACGCCGTAGCGCTGCCACACCCAGCTGCTCTCGCCGAGCTGGATCTCGGGTGCGGTGCCGTCGCCGTTGACGTTGTAGGAGAGTTCGCTGACCTGCTGCTCATCTCCGCCGACCTGGACGAACTGATCGGCCCGTC
>NZ_JBLTJC010000621.1:0-3770 GCF_048158785.1 Streptomyces colwelliae
GTGGATGAGCCGCCGGTGGATGTGTCGCCTTGGTGGAATTCGGCGCGGTGACGAGCGGGACGGCTGGCACGCCCGCGAACGGCGGTGAGCGAACGAGACAGAAACCGAGCCGGTCGGCCAAGGACGGGGCACAACGCTGTGTTGGCGTTGCGGCGGGTGCTCCCCGCTCCCGCCTACCCGCTTCCGGCTTCCGGCTCACGGCTCACGGCTCACGGCTCACGGCTCACGGCTTCCAACCGCCTACACCCCCATCTCCGCCGCGATCCGCCCCGCCCGCACTGCCCCCACCAGCTCCGCGTGGTCCGCCTCGGTCCGGTCGGCGTAGGCCACGGCGAACGTCGCTATCGCCTCGTCCAGTTCGTCCTTCTTGCCGCAGTAGCCGGCGACGAGGCGCGGGTCGGCGCTGTGGGCGTGGGCGCGGGCCAGGAGGGCGCCGGTCATGCGGCCGTAGTCGTCGATCTGGTCGGCGGCGAGGGCGGCCGGGTCGACGCTGCCCTTGCGGTTGCGGAACTGCCGTACCTGGAACGGGAGTCCGTCGACCGTCGTCCAGCCCAGCAGGATGTCGCTGACGACCTGCATCCGCTTCTGCCCGAGCACCACCCGCCGCCCCTCGTGCGCGACGGGCGGCGCGTCGAACCCGGCGCTCAGCAGATGCGGCACCAGCGTCGAGGGGCGGGCCTCCTTCACCTGGAGGACGAGCGGTTCGCCGCGGTGGTCCAGGAGCAGCACGACGTACGACCGCGTGCCCACGCTGCCCGTGCCGACGACGCGGAAGGCGACGTCGTGCACCGTGTGCCGGGCGAGCAGCGGGAGGCGGTCCTCGGAGAGCGTGTCCAGATACTCCTCCAGGGACGCCGCCACCGCCGCGGCCTCCGCGTCCGGGATCCGCCGCAGCACCGGGGAGGCGTCGACGAAGCGGCGCCCGCCGTCCTCGGCCGCCTCGGTCGACCTGGCCGCGAACCGCCCGCTGGTGTTGCCCCGCGCCTTCTCGGAGACCCGCTCCAGCGTGCCGAGCAGGTCACGGGCGTCGGCGTGGGAGACGAGCTCCTCGTCCGCGATGGCGTTCCACGCGTCCAGCACCGGGAGCTTGGCCAGCAGCCGCATGGTGCGGCGGTAGGAACCCACCGCGCCGTGCGCCGCCGTACGGCAGGTGTCCTCGTCGGCGCCGGCCTCCCGGCCCGCGAGCACCAGCGAGGCGGCGAGCCGCTTGAGGTCCCACTCCCAGGGGCCGTGCACGGTCTCGTCGAAGTCGTTGAGGTCGATGACCAGGCCGCCGCGGGCGTCGCCGTACAGGCCGAAGTTGGCCGCGTGGGCGTCGCCGCAGATCTGGGCGGCGATCCGGGTCATGGGGGTGCGGGCGAGGTCGTAGGCCATGAGGCCGGCCGAACCGCGCAGGAACGCGAAGGGCGTGGCCGCCATCCTGCCCACCCGTATCGGAGTGAGCCCGGGGATACGGCCGCGGCCGGACTCCTCGACCGCGGTCACCGCGTCGGGGCGGGAACCGTCCAGGTCGAGAGCGGCGTGCGCGCTGTGCGGGACGCTCGCCCGCAGCGCCTTGCCCTCTTCCTTGGGCGACCCCTCCACGGGCCACGTGGCGAAGCCCCGCACTCCGGGCAGCCTGCGCCCCACACCGATACCGGCCTCGGTCATCCCGACCGCCTCCCCCGTGCACACACGCACTCACACGTGCCCTCGCCCGAACATCAACTCGCGACGACCGTACAGCCGGTGGCGAAAACACGTCAGACCCTGTGGACAACTCCACGGCTGTGGAAAACCCGGGCCGCACTACATCCCTGCACCCGCCCGTCGGGCCTCGCACCGGCCGGACCCACACCCGTCGTCCTCGCACCGGCCGGACCCGCACCCGCCGGGACTCGCCCCCGACAGCCCCGCACCCGCCGGGACTCGCGCCGGACAGGCTTCAGCACGGGCCCGACTGCCACCCCTCGGGCAGATGCACCTTGGCCCACTCGCCGAGTTCGCGAAGGGCCGGGTCCAAGGCCTTGCCCGCGTCCGTCAGCCGGTAGGAGACCCGCAGGGGCGGCCCCTCGTCGACCTCACGGACGAGCAGGCCGGCCGCGCCGAGCTCCGTGAGCCGGTCGGACAGCATGCGCTCGCTGATGCCCGGGATCGCCCGGCGCAGGTCGGAGAAGTGCAGGGGCTGCCCCATCAGGACGGCCACGATCGGCCCGGTCCAGCGCTTTCCGAACAGTTGGAAGACACGGGTGATGCCCTTGTCGACCTGCTTGCACAGGTCCGTGCCGTGTTCCTGCTCGACCGTCATGGCTTCAGGATACTTCCCTCCCACGCGGGAATGAAAAAAAGTAAGTACCTGTGTTATTCATAGTCGAGTACGAAACTTCAGCTACTGAAATCTTCCTCAGTCCGCGCCACTCGGTGCGCACTCAATCCCCGGAGACCCCCATGGCCACGCTCCTGCACATCGACTCCTCCGTGTTCCCCACCGGCGCCTCCGCCTCCCGCGCCGTGGCCGACGCCTTCCGCACGTCCTGGGAGGAACAGCACCCGGAGGGCACGGTGATCCACCGCGACCTCGCCGCGAATCCCGTCCCGCACATCACCGCCGACGCCCACACCGCCGGCTTCGCCGACCCGGCCACGCACACGCCCGAGCAGGCGGCGGCCTTCGCCGAGCGCGTGAAGCTCATAGAGGAGCTGGAGCAGGCGGACGCGGTGCTGATCGGCGCCCCGATGTACAACTTCGCCATCCCCTCGACCCTGAAGGCCTGGCTGGACAACGTGATCTTGATGGGCCGCACTGCGGGCGCCGAGGACTCGAAGGTCAAGGGCACCCCGGTCACCGTGATCGCCAGCCGCGGCGGCGCCTACGGTCCCGGCACGCCGCGCGAGGGCTTCGAGTACGTGCAGAACTACCTGAGCGCGGTGTTCGCCGACGCCCTCGGTACGGACCTCGAGTTCATCGTCCCGGAGCTCACCATGGCCCCGCAGAACCCGGCGATGTCCGACCTGGTCCCGCTCTACGAGGCCTCCCGCGAGCGCGCCCTCGGCGACGCGGCCACGAAGGCCAAGGCCCTGGCGGAACGCCTCGCCGCCTGACCCCGCGCCCGGCACCCGGCCTCCGTCTCAGGTGAGAAGAGCGTGTGATTGTCCTCACCTGAGGCGGGGATCACCGAAGCATCACCGAAGCCGGCGCCCAGACCACTTCCCCCACTGCCGCGACGCCGCACCCGAGCTCACTCGCTCTCTTTGTCCCGCTTCCCCATCCAGGACTGACAGACCCATCGGGCGAGCGCTCCTACCAGGAGGGCGACGACGATCGCCCCCCAGTCGATGACGTGCGGAAGCCCGGGAAAGAAGGCGAAGAAGGCGAGCGTGACCACAAGGCCCGCCACGAACACGGCGATCCCGGCCGACCGCCGTCGTGCCTCCCCGGACTGCTCCCGTCCCTGCTGCTGATCGATCATGAACGGCTCACTTCGTGATGTGGCGGCACCGACTCACCCGGCGCACCCCGTTGACACAGAGATGCGCGCACGCCTTTCCACAACGAGGCAACGTCCGGGGAGAGTTGTTCCTCATCGGATCGATCCTGCACTCGGGGTGCGTTCGCCCGCGGGACGCCCGACAGGTCTTGTCGTTGGTATCGGCGTAGCTGAAGTCGATGTGCCAGTTGCAGAACCCCGGCAGCAGGGCCTCAGCAGGCGGCTGAGGTGTTTGGGGTCCATGGCCTGCAGCAGGGCTGGGTGGTTGCAGATGGTGTCGAGGGCCTCGGCCAGGGTCCAGGC
>NZ_JBLTJC010000622.1:0-3745 GCF_048158785.1 Streptomyces colwelliae
GGTCGACCTGTGGAAGAACACCTCGAAGACCGTGAGCAAGACGGCCAACGTGACGATCCCCAAGGGCAAGCACACCCTGCGGATCGACTACGCCAACTGGACGGGCGCCGCCAAGGTCAAGTTCACGCGGTGGCGAGCACGCCGCCGGCCACACCGCCCAGCGGCAGTGTGCCCCAGGTGATCCAGCGCGCGGCGGCACTGACCCGGCCGAGCATGTCCGGCGGGCAGGCGGCCTGGCGGTAAGTGGTCAGCGAGACACCCGCGACGGTGGAGGCGAAGGTCCACGAGATCCAGCCGAAGCCGAACAGCAGCACCCACCAGCCGTGCCCGGCCAGCGGGATCAGCAGGCCGGGCAGGGACAGCACGGTCATCGAGATCCAGCTGATCCTCGCCGAGCCGACCTTCCGGGCGAGGTAGCGTGCCGCCACTCCGCCGGCCACCCCGCCGACGGCTCCCAGCGCCAGCAGCAGCCCGACCAGGGCAGGACGCAGATGCAGCGTGCGGATCAGGAACACCGGGCCGAGGATCTCCACCATGATGACGAAGAAGTTGGCTGTGCCGTTGAAGGCCACCGAGTTCCGCAGGATGGGGTCGCGGGTGACATAGGCGAGCCCTTCACGGATCTGCGCCCACAGCCTGGGCCGGCGGTCGGCTTCGGCCGGGGGCCGCCGATCGGCTTCGGCCGAGGGCCGGCGTCGCTCGCGGGTACGAATAGCCGTCAGCGAGCCCGCCGACAACGCGAAGGAGAGGGCGTCGGCGGCCATCGCTCCCGCGGCGCCGACCAGCGCCACCAGGCCCGCGCCCAGACCGGGCCCGGCGATCTGCGCGACCGACTGGGAGACGGCGACCTTGCCGTTGCCGTCCATGAGCTGGTCACGGTCGAGCAGCACCGGCAGATAACTCTGGTAGGCCACCGTGAAGAACACGGAGAAGACGCTGGAGACCAGCGCGACGGCGTAGAGCTGGGCGAGCGTCAGCGCCCCGACCGCGTGCGCCAGCGGCACTGAGCCGATCACCAGGAACAGCGCGAGGTTGCACCAGATCATCAGCCGGAGCTTGGGGACCCGGTCCACTATGGCCCCGGCCGGCAGTGCCACCAGCAGATACGCGCTCGTCTCCGCGGCCGACAACAGGCCTACCTGGAAAGGGGTGGCCTCCAACAGCACGACGGCGACCAACGGCAGGGCGAGGACGGTGACTTGCGACCCCATCTCACTGACCGTCTGCCCACCCCATAAGAGCAGGAAGTCGCGATGCCGCCAGATCGAGGGATGTTTTCTGTTGTCATCAAGCATCCGCCCGATGGTGGCATCAGCCGTAACCCATGTCCATGCCAGGGCCCGGCATCAGGGAGCGCCGACGGACGGCTGCCGGAACGCCCCGCGCGGCTCCATTGCCGTGCGGGGCTTTCACAGGTACTCCTGCTGCGCGCCGCCCTACTGCTGCGCCCCGGCCCGCGCCGGGTTGTAGACCGCCAGTGCCCAGATCACGAACACGTCGACCGCGATCATGATCACCGACCAGACGGGGGCGTACGGGAGGAACATGAACTGGAGGATGGCGCTGAGGCTGGCGAGGACGATGCCGCAGACGCGGGCCCAGCTCATGCCTCGGAGGATGCCCCAGCCGGTGATCACGCCCACGGCGCCGAGGCAGAGCAGGATGACGCCCCAGCCGGTGAGGTTGATGCTGTAGACGTAGTTACCGACGCGGGTGTACACGTCGTCCTTGGCCAGCGCGGAGATGCCCTGAAGGATGGCGATGACGCCGTTCATCAGCATCAGGACACCCGCGAAGACCGCGCCGCCCATCGCGAGGCCGCTGCCGCCCTGGGGCGGTCCGTAGCCTCGGGTGTCGGGGGCCTGGCCGGAGTCGTTCCAGACCGGGGGCTTCTCCTGGCCGCCCGCGGACGGCGAGTGCGGCTGCTGCGTCGAGTGCGGCTGCTGGGTCATGGCCGTACCCCACCTCTCTGTGGTGTGTGGTGCTTCGACCATCCGGCCGGGGCACGCCCCCCACCAGGGGAGTTACGCCATTCGGGTGACACCGGCATGCGGCCGCAGGGCATCGGGCCTTCACTGGAGGGACGGCCCGACTCATGGAGGCGACATGGCCTGGAACAGGCGCGACGCGGTGCGGGCGGCGGCTGTCACCCTCGCTCTGACCGGTCTGGCCGGGTTGACCGGTTGTTCCGACGACAGCAGTCCCTCCTCCGTCGCCAGCAAGGCCGCGTCCGCCGTCGCGTCCATCGGTGCGCAGGCCACGGGTGCGATCGCGTCGGCGACCGCCGAGGCCGGCCGCAAACTCGACGACGTGAAGAACGGCGTCGACGCGAAGGACGCCGTCCGACTCGGCACCCCCGCGACCGACTCGGCCGGCCGCAGCACCGTCGAGGTCACCGCCGACAACACCGACGGCTCGGCCAAGTCCTTCGCCGTACAGGTCGAGTTCAAGGACGAGGGCGGCAATCTCCTCGACACCGTCGTCGTCACCGTCTCCGACGTCCCGTCCCACAAGTCCGCCACGGCGACCGCCCGCAGCAACCGCGAGCTGTCGGGCGGCGTGAAGACGACCGTCGGCACCGCGCTGCGCTACTGAGCAGTCCCTCTGTCCCTCTCTGTCCCTCAGTGCCGCTGCGCCTTCGCGAACTCCCGTAGGAACAGCGCCTCTACGTGCGCCATGTGCTCGATCTCCGAGGGGTCGACGCTCTCGTTCGGGGCGTGGATGAGGCAGCGGGGTTCCTCGACGCCCATGAGGATGATCTCGGCGCGGGGGTAGGTCTCGGCGAGGACGTTGCAGAGCGGGATGGAGCCGCCCTGGCCGAGGAAGGCGAGGGGCTTGCCGTAGACCTCGTGCATCGCGGTGCCGAGCGCGGTGTAGGCCGGTCCGTCGGTGGCGGCGCGGAACGGGGAGCCGGTGCCCTCCGTCTCGACCGTCACCTTCGCGCCCCAAGGGGCCGCGTCCGCAAGGTGTTTGGTGAGTGCCTCGCGGGCGGCGCCCGGGTCCGTGCCGGGCGGGACGCGCAGGCTGACGCGGGCGCGGGCGGTCGCCGGTACGGCCGCCGCCGAGCCGACGACCGGCGGGCAGTCGATGCCGAGGACGGTGACGGCGGGGCGGGACCAGAGGCGGTCGGCGACGGTTCCGGTGCCGGTCAGCCGTACGCCGTCCAGGACGCCCGCGTCCGTACGGAACTGTTGCTCGTCGTAGCCGACGCCCTCCCAAGTCCCCTCGCAGTCCAGGCCGTTGATGATCGTGGCGCCCGTCTCCGGGTCGCGGAGCGAGGCGAGGAGCTGGATCAGGGCGGCGAGGGCGTCGGGGGCCGGGCCGCCGAACATGCCCGAATGGACCTCGCCCGCAAGGGTGTTGACCGTGACGACGACGTTCGCGAGCCCGCGCAGGGTCGTCGTCGCCGTGCCGACACCCACCGCCGCGTTGCCCGTGTCGCAGATCAGCAGCGCGTCCGCGAGGAACTTCTCCGGGTGCTGGGCGACGTACTGCTCCAGGCCGCCCGTGCCCTGCTCCTCCGAGCCCTCCGCGACGAACTTCAGCCCGACCGGGAGGTCTTCACCGAGCGCCCGCAGGGCGGTGAGGTGCATGACGATGTTGCCCTTGCAGTCGGCGGTGCCGCGTCCGTACCAGCGGCCGTCGCGCTCGGTGAGCGTGAAGGGCGGGGTGGTCCACGCCTTGTCGTCGAGCGGGGGCTGGACGTCGTAGTGGCAGTAGAGGAGGACGGTGGGGGCGCCGGGCG
>NZ_JBLTJC010000623.1:0-3736 GCF_048158785.1 Streptomyces colwelliae
AATGAAAGGAGCCATTTATTGCCCTTGATACTGTGGAGCAGCTTGGAGTGCTCGCCACCCTGTCAAGGTGGAGGGTGGTGCTGCAGCGGCTCGTGATCGACACGGGGGGTCTGCCGGCGCTGTACCTGGCGCCCCCACCGGCGAAATCCAGCCGCCCTGACGGCGCGAACCAACCCTCGTCAAGCAGACGGCCAACGGCCGAAGCCCTGCCCAATCGGGGCGAAAGCCGCGGTGAACCGGAGTCCTGCTCTGATTCAGCACCCCTGGGTCATCACATGGCGCGATCCGCATTCCTATGATGGGCCCACGACACCGCGGGCCGCTGCGACCAGGCAGTCCGACGCGGTGCAGCTGCGGCGCGATGGTGGAGGGGTCGATGACTCAGGGGGCCGGTCAGGGACCCGAGACGGAGCGGACGGCGACGTTGCGCGACTTCCGGGTACCCGCGTACGTCCACGAGACCGGTCCGTACGCCGACAGCGCGCAGCCCGGCGAGGCCGTACGACCCGACGAGGAGGCCTTTGACGAGGCCTTCGACGAGGCCTATCCGGAGGGCTACACACCCACTCGGCGCGATCTGCCCGTCATCCATCGGGGTGACACGGTTCAGGTCGCGGTGGACCCGGCGTCGGTGGCCGTCCCGCAGCAGACGGAGGGCCCCGGTCCGCTGTTCGTCGTAGGGGATGTGCACGGGTACCTCGACGAACTGGTGGCCGCGCTGCGGGAGAAGGGCCTGATCGACGCCGCGGGCAGCTGGTGCGCGGGCACCGCGCGGCTCTGGTTCCTCGGCGACTTCACCGACCGCGGGCCCGACGGCATCGGCGTCATCGACCTGGTGATGCGGCTGTCCGCCGAGGCCGCCGCGGCCGGCGGCTACTGCAAGGCGCTCATGGGCAACCACGAGCTCCTGCTGCTCGGCGCGAAGCGGTTCGGCGACACCCCCGTCAACTCCGGCGCGGGCACCGCAACCTTCCAGGCGGCCTGGCTGCTCAACGGCGGCCAGAAGACCGACATGGACCGCCTCCAGGACGTCCACCTGCAGTGGATGTCCCGCCTGGACGCCATGGAGCAGGTCGACGGCCACCTGCTCGTCCACTCCGACACCACCGCCTATCTCGACTACGGCGACTCGATCGAGGCGGTCAACGACAACGTCCGCGAGACCCTCACGCGCAACGACGCGGACGAGGTCTGGGACGTGTTCCGCAAGTTCACCAAGCGCTTCTCCTTCCGCGACGAGGGCGGCGCCGACCATGTCCGCTCCCTGCTCGACATGTACGGCGGGACCCGGATCGTGCACGGCCACAGCCCGATTCCCTATCTCCTGGGCGACGTGGGCTCCGAGGACGGCGAGGACACCGCCGGCCCCGTGGTCGAGGGACCGCACGTCTACGCCGAGGGACTCGCCATCGCGATGGACGGCGGAGTGACCATGGCCGGAAAACTGCTGGTCCAGCAACTGCCGTTGGATATCTGAGCGTTATTCGGGCAGACGTCCCCCTCGGAGGACCGGCGGACGACAGCGCTGGCCAGGGGCCAATTTCTGGAAACCCCCTGTCACCGTGTGCCGTCGCCGCTCTACCATCGGCTTATCCGTAGCAGGCTCCCCTCCGTTTCTGCCCGACGGCTCGTTGGCATGCGAGCCCCAAGCCCTACGGAGCATCGGGGGATGCACATGAACAGCGTTCCGCAGCACCTGCACAGCGAGGACCGCCAGGAGTACGAGCGGATCCTCGACGAGGCGCTGCGCTCCGCCCCTACCCGCCCGGAACTGGCCGCTGTCGGTAAGCGGCTCAACCCCGAACAGCTGCGCACCATGGCGCTGAACGCCACCGCGCTCATCACGGCGGCCGCGGCGACCGAGTACCAGCACTACGTGAAGGTCCGCGAGGAACTGCGCCAGCCGGCGTCGTCCACCCCGTCGACCGTCCGCGAGACCGGCTCCGCGGAGCCGGGCGGCGTGGGCGCGATGGGGCTCGCCACCACCCTGGGGGAGGCTGCCGAGGGTGCGGGTGCCGTCGCCGTCGCCGCCGTCCTCACCCCCGTCCTCGCCGGCACGGCCGCGGCGATCTTCCTGCTCGTGGGCTACATCCTCAAGATGCTCACCCCCGAGCCCGCGTTCGCCCAGACCATGCTCACCGCCGGCTGGGTGTTCGGCGCCATGACCGCCGCGGCGATCCTCGTCGCCGCCGTCGGCCTGCTGCTCACCGCCCTGCGCAACAGGCCCTCACCCGACACTGGCCCCTACGGCGAGTCGGGCGGCGAAGTGGCCCGCGCCAGGGATGCCTGGCACGACGCCCTCCTGGAACGCGGCATCCTGCCGTTCCTCCAGGAGGCGCTCGCGGCGCCGGGCACGGCGACACTGCGCCGTACGACGTCCCCGGGACCGAGTCGCATGCCGCACCTCGGCTACGACCGCCCGGGCTTCTCCAGCCCGGACGACGGCCCGGAACCGGGGCACCGCCCGAGCTTCAGCAGCCCGGACTTCTCGAGCCCGGACTTCGGGGGGCCAGAACACCAGCCGGAGTAGCCCCTCGGCTTGCGCCCCCACCCAGGGGAGCGCAAGCCGAACACCCGGGCACCAGGCCACAGGGTCGGCTGCGCGCTGCGCTGATCAGCGAGCCTTCCCGGCCCGGGAAGCGCGATGACCGCGATGCTCTCCGGCTGGGCGACAGCCAGTCGGATGCCGTCCGGGTGCAGGGCCGCGACGGGCGTCGGGATGTGGGTGGCCCCGTAACTGCCCTCTCTGGAAGGCACTTCCACGGCCGGCCATTCCGCCGTCGACGCACCCGTCGGGACGTCGATCAGCCGCAGATGCCCGAACAGCGAGACGACCGTGTCGCCCCTCGGGATCAGCGTGCCGATGCTGAAGCCGACCCTGTTGCGATGGACCCACCGCTTCTCGGCGAGCGACCACACACCCAACTCCCGTGACCCCAGGGCAGGTTTCTGCTCACCGTCGCGGAACTCGTCCCCGGTCGCGACGGCCAGGCGGTCACCGTCGAGCCAGCAGGCCGAGACCACCTCGGCGTCGATGCCCGGCTCCGAAGGCAGTACGCCAGGGCCGTCGAGCACGGCGGGATCCGTCAACGCCCGGTCCAGGTCGAAGACTTCGACGATCCCGTACGGATGCCACATCCAGCCCGCCGACAACAGATGGGCCCCACCCGGAGACACCGCCAGGCGGGAATGGAAGACGTCCCGCGGACTACGGTCGCCGTCGGTGAGCCGTTCCCCCGATTCCGCGTCCTCGATCTCAAGGACGTCGTACCGGTCCGGGCAGTGGACCACTACCTCACGGCCGTCCCGCAGCACCCCGAGTGCGACCGCGTAGTCGAAGTCCTCGGTGTAGTCATCACTCCGGTCCAGCTCACGGACCACCCGACCGCCCTCGAGCAACAGCGCCTCGGTACCCCGCTCGTCATAGACCACGGCGAAGCGGCCGGACGGAGAACCGACACTCCGGTCGAAGGGAAACCCGTCGACGCCCGAGGCAGCCCGCTCCACACCATCAGGACCCCACCGCCGACCACCCACGACATCGACCAGATCGTCACCGTCCCACGCGAGCGACTGCGCCTCGTCCGTCACGTGCAGGAGAATCACGATCCCCATCCCCCCAGTCCCCCATAGCCTCCATAGCCTCCAGGAGCAGCGCCAATCTACGGGCGTCGGTCCGCGATGGGGAGGGTTTCGCCCGTTGTACGCTTCGCGGTCGCAGGGGGGCAGGCGGGGG
>NZ_JBLTJC010000624.1:0-3731 GCF_048158785.1 Streptomyces colwelliae
AAACCCCCCTTCGGCCTGAACGGCCTCGTCCTCAAACGCCGGACGGGCTGAAAAGGCCTGGCCTCGCTGAAAAGCGAACTCGGGACGCGCTGGAAAGCGAACCCCGGACAGGCTGGATGATGTCGGCCTGCGCCAGGCAGCGAACCCCCGTCCGCCGCAGGCCCTACGCCCCCGCCGGCTGTCGCACGTTCTCCCGCACCCAGTCCACGATCGACTGGGTCGTCGCCCCGGGGGTGAAGATCTCCGCGACGCCCTTCTCCTTCAGGGGGGCGATGTCCGCCTCGGGGATGATCCCGCCGCCGAAGATCAGGATGTCCTCCGCCTCGCGCTGCTTGAGGAGGTCGATCACCGCGGCGAAGAGGGTGTTGTGGGCGCCGGAGAGGATGGAGAGGCCGATCGCGTCGGCGTCCTCCTGGATCGCGGTGTCGACGATCTGCTCGGGGGTCTGGTGGAGGCCGGTGTAGATGACCTCCATACCGGCGTCGCGCAGCGCCCGCGCGATCACCTTGGCCCCGCGATCGTGGCCGTCGAGCCCCGGCTTGGCCACCACCACGCGGATCGGACCGGCTGCCACACCCATCACTGCCTCCATGAAGCGACTGCGTTCATCCCTACCCACGGGTACCGCGGTACCCGCTTCAGTGCGGGAAGTGAACGAACGTTATCTCCAGCATCCCGCAACCGGCAGTTTCGCGGCGGATACCGAGGGGGAAATCACACGATGGGACACGTTCACCGCGCAGCGTTCCAGCGGGAACAAGCGCACCGGGAGCCGCAACGAGGTCGCCGTACCACCGCGCCGCAGGCCGCGCGGCGTGGCGGTACGGCGCATCGGCGCAGGCACGAAGGGCACGCAGGGCAGGTACGGCACGACAGCGGGAAGCCTCGTCGCCAGACCGACAGGGCTCCTCGGCACGTCATCGGCGTCGGTCACGCCGTACGCCGCGCTCACCCCGCGCGTACCCCTCGCGCACCGTCGGTGATCCTCGCCGTGGCCTCCCACGAGGGCACACGGGGGACGGAGCTGTCGTTCCGTGTGCCGACAGGAGGTCGGCCATGAAGGTCACCGGGGCTGTACCGCCCTTTCTCCCCCTCTGTCAGCGCCTCCTGCCCAGCAGGCTGGCGGGCCTCTCGATGACCCTCCTGAAAGCGACCGCCCTGGAGATCGTGATCCTCGCGGGCCACCTTCTCCTCTATCCCTCCGGTATCACCCAGGAACGCCGGGGCCCGCTGCCCGAGCCGCCCTCTCCTGAGGACGCGACGCAGCTGCCGACCGAGGCGAAACCTCCGGTGGTGCTGCTGCACGGGTTCATCGACAACCGCTCGGTCTTCGTGCTGCTGCGCCGTTCCCTGGCCCAGCACGGCCACCGGCAGGTCGAGTCCCTCAACTACTCGCCGCTGACGTGCGACATCCGCACCGCCGCCGAGCTGCTCGGCCGGCACATCGAGGAGATCTGCGAGCGCACGGGCAGCAAGGAGGTCGACATCGTCGGGCACAGCCTCGGCGGGCTGATCGCGCGGTACTACGTGCAGCGGCTCGGCGGGGACCTGCGGGTCCGCACGCTCGTGACGCTCGGCACCCCGCACTCCGGCACGGCCGTGGTCCCGCTGGCCAGCGCCCACCCGATCGTCCGCCAGATGCGGCCGGGCTCACCGGTGATCGAGGAACTGACCCGCCCCGCCCCCGGCTGCCGTACGCACTTCGTCAGTTTCTGGAGCGATCTCGACCACCTGATGGAGCCGCTGGAGACGGCCTGCATCGACCACCCCGACCTGATCGCCCAGAACGTCCAGGTCAGCGGCATCGGCCACCTCGCCCTGCCGGTCCACCCGGCCGTCGCGACCGGTATCCGCCAGGCCCTCGACACCCCGCTGCCGAAGGCCCCGGCCGCGACCCACACCGGTACCCGCGCCGGCGGCCACACCGGCGGCCTGACAGTGGCCTGACCGGACACCGACAGCGGGCACACAGCATCCCGAAGATCGAACGCTATTCGAACCCAAGGCCAAACCCGTGCCCGTCGTCCCCCGAAACACGGCCGAATGCCCGTTTCCGGCTGACGCGAAACCTGACGAAGATTGTCGCGCCCGCATACTGCCGGGTACAGTCCACCGCACTGCTCTGGCAGCCCCTGTTGTCGAGGCGAATAGAGAAGTTGGTGAACGATCGTCACCCGTCGGGGACCATGACCACCCCGGCTCCGGCTTCCTCCGATGCCACCTCGGCGCACTACGCGTCGTACGGCGGACAGGACGCTCAGTACGGTGACTTCACCACGTACGGCGACCACACCGCCACGGGTTTCCACCCGGACGCGGGCGGTCAGGCCACCGCGAGCTTCGCCACCGACCCCCTCTTCGGCGACATGCCGGGCAACGGCCACGGCCACGACACCGGGGCGCACGCAACCGCCTCGCACGCAACCGGCGTCTACGACTCCTCGGCCTGGTCCACGGGTGCCCAACACACCCTGAACTACGACCCGTACGCGGCCCAGCACCACGCCGCCTTCGACACGGGCGCCTACGAGACCTCCGCCTGGTCGGCCGACTACCAGCAGCTGTCCGCCATCCCGCCGCAGACCGGTGCCCCCGACGTCAGCGGTCAGTGGGACGCGAACGCCTGGCTCCAGCCGGACCAGTCGGCGCATTCCGCCGCCCCCGCCGACCAGACCCAGCACTGGGAATGGGGCACGCAGGCCTTCGACACCGGCGCGTACGACGCCACGCAGTGGAACGCCGACGGCACCGCCGCCGACGCGACCACCATCTTTGAACAGGCGTCGTACGACGGGACGCACGAGGGCACGCACGACGAACCCGCCCCGGAAGACGGCGAGTTGACCGCCACCGGCGAGATGCCCGCCCTCGACGAGGCCGAGCCGGAACAGGACGGGCCCCCGCAGGCCCCCGAACTCCTCGAGGACCAGGAGGAGTTCACCCCGGCCGCGGCCCCGGTCGGCTCGCGCGCCGCGTCCCGCAACGGGAGCCGTTCCCGCCGCCGTACGCCCCCGAAGCGGTCCGCGCTGATGACCATCGCCGTGCCGTCCGCGTGTGTGATGGGTGTCGCCGGGATCGCCGCCGCGTCCGTCGGGACGCTGACCGGGGGCAGTGACACCACGGCCTCCGCCTCGGACGCGACCTCGGTCAAGCCGTCCGTCGCGAACAACAAGCTGGACGCCCAGATCAAGAGCCTGTCGGCCGGTGCCGACGACTTCGCCGACCGGGCCAGCCGTACGCAGGAACGTATCGACCTCAAGGCCCAGCAGGAGGCCGAGAAGAAGAAGGCGGCGGCGGAGGCGGCCCGCAAGGAGCGGCTGCGCCCCAAGTACGTGCTGCCGGTGACGCAGAAGGGCCTCAGCGCCTACTTCGGCCAGGCCGGCGTCAACTGGATGTCCGTGCACACGGGCATCGACTTCCCCGTCTCGTACGGCACGACGGTGATGGCCGCGACGGACGGCGTCGTCAGCACGAAGTGGAACAGCGCCTACGGCAACATGCTGATCCTCACGGAGAAGGACGGCACGCAGACCTGGTACTGCCACCTCTCCAGCTACCGGGTCGCCTCCGGTACGACGGTGAAGGCCGGCGACCCGATCGCGTACTCCGGGAACTCGGGCAACTCCACCGGCCCGCACCTGCACTTCGAGGTGCGGCCCGCGGGCGGAGCGGCGATCGACCCGCTCCCGTGGCTTCGCAGCCACGGACTCGACCCGACCTGAGCCCTGTGT
>NZ_JBLTJC010000625.1:0-3711 GCF_048158785.1 Streptomyces colwelliae
CTGCGCGTCCGGCAGGCGGCACATGTCGACATCCGCGTTCCCGTCACGCGGATCGCCTCCGTCCGGCGCGAGGCCCTGTTCACCCACGCGAAGAAGGACGGCGAGCTGAACCTGCCCATCGGCTCCCCACATGTGGCCGCGACTCGCGGATGACCTTGCCGCCGCCGAACACGGCCTCGTCACCGGCGAGCAGCAGCAGCCGTACGGCCACGGATCCTGGACGTGCTGCGCCGCAACCATGTGCACGCGACCTTCTTCGTCGTCGGAACCCAGGTCGTGGCCCACCCGGACCTGGTCCGCCGGATCGTCGCCGACGGCCATCAGATAGGCATCCGGCGGGCGAGGAGACGCCCGGCACGGGCTTCCCTCGACAGGACCCCGTCCTCCCGCAGCAATACCCGTACGAGACACGGCAGTTGTACTGAATTGCAATATCTGTAGCTAATTGAACTCATTCGTACTGAGAGGACAGTGACCAGAGCCCATGAGCGGACACCGGCGTCGACCGCCGCAGCGCCTCAACGGCGGCACGCATGCCGGGCGTGGCCGCTCTCGGAGAAGGGAGCCAGCGAAGAAACGTTGGATCGACTACCCGCACCGAGGCAGGACCGGCCCGCGCCGTTGGCTGCCCTCGGTGCGCCAACTGCTGGGACTCTTCCTGTTCTTCGTCGGCGGCACGGCAGCGGCCGTCGGCTATGCCTACGCCACGGTCACCATCCCCGACCCCAATCCCACGACGCTGCTCCAGAACAACGTCTACTACTGGTCGGACGGTACGGTCCTGGCGACCGACGGCAGCGTCAACCGGCAGAACGTGTCACTCGCGCAGGTGCCCGCCGATGTGCAGGGCGACTTCATCGCGGCGGAGAACGCCTCCTTCTACACCGACCCGGGCGTCGACCCGAAGGGGATCCTCCGCGCCGTCGTCCACATGGCCGAGGGCGGCTCGGTCCAGTCCGGCTCGACGATCACCCAGCAGTTCGTCAAGAACACCTACCTGGATCAGTCGCAGACGGTCTCCCGCAAGGTCAAGGAACTGCTGATCTCCACCAAGATCGGCGCATCCATGCCCAAGGAGCAGATCCTCCAGGGCTATCTGAACACCTGCTTCTTCGGCCGTCAGGCCAACGGCATCCAGGCCGCGGCCCACATGTACTACAACGTCCCGGTGGAGAAACTCGACGTCAGCCAGGGAGCCTTCCTCGCCGCGGCGGTCAACGAGCCGAGCCTCTTCCAGTACGCGGACTCCGACCCCGCGGCCAGGACACAGGCGGAGGCACGCTGGTCCTGGGTGCTCGACCGGATGGTGAAGACCGGCAGGCTGACTCCCGGGCAGCGGGCACGGTACGCGGCCGCCGGTTTCCCCGCACCCACGAAGTGGACCCGCGGTTCAGGACTCACGGGCGAGACCGGCTACCTGGTCCAACTCGCCAGGTCGTACGCCGAGGCACACGACCCGACCATCACCGAGAGCAGCCTGAGCAGGGGCGGCTACCAGATCCAGACCACCTTCGACAGGAAGAAGACGGCAGCACTGGCCAGGGCCGTCGCAGCGGTGCGCAAGCAACGCCTCGACCCGGCCCACCGGTCGGTCGACCGGGACGTCCAGGTCGGAGCCGCCTCGGTGGACCCCGCGACCGGCAGGATCCTCGCCGTCTACGGCGGCCCCGGCTTCGACCACGCCCACTACTCGGACAACGCCGACACCGCCGGCGTCCCGGTGGGTTCGACCTTCAAGCCCATCGTCCTGGCCGCCGCACTCCAGCACGGCGCCGTACTGCGACCCGGCACGTCCCCGGAGCCGATCACCCCGGCCAGCAGGTTCAACGGTGACGACGGCATCAGGATCAAGGACCAGCAGGGCACCTACGTCGCCGACCCCAAGGACCCCACCGGCCTCCTCCACCAGCACAACGACACGTCCCAGCAATGGGGTTACATCACCCTGCGCAAGGCCATGGAGGACTCGGTCAACACGCCGTACGTACAACTGGGAGAGGACGTCGGCTACGGGAACGTGGCGGGGACGGCGCAATCCCTCGGCCTGCGCCCGAACAGCCTCGCCGCCCCCAGTGCCGGCTTCTACATCGGCACCTCCACACCGAGCGCCATTCGGATGGCGAGTGTCTACGGGACCTTCGCCGCCTCCGGAATGCAGGCCGCCCCGTACTCGGTCACGAAGGTCACCCACAACGACTCGGTACTGACCGCCTTCACCGCTCCCGCCCCCGTGCGGGCCCTGCCGACGGCGGTCGCCGACAACGTGACCGACGTACTCCGAGGCGTCATAGCCCGGGGTACCGGCACCAAGGCGCAGGCCCTCGGCAGGGCCGCCGCGGGCAAGACCGGGACCACCGACGACTACCGCTCGGCCTGGTTCATCGGCTACACCCCGCAACTCGCCACCTCCGTAGTCCTCTTCCGCGAGGACTCCAACCATCCGCAGCTTCAGTCCCTGGTGGGCGTCGGTGGCCTGCGGAAGGTGTTCGGCGGTGACATCCCCACCGCGATCTGGACCCAGTACATGCGCGCCGCCCTCGCCGGCCTGCCCAACACGCCCTTCCCCGCGCCCACTTCCCTCGGCGACGGCACCGACGAGTTCGGCGCCCCCTCGCCCTCGCCCTCGCTGTCCACGGCTCCCACCAGGCACGACGGCAAGCCCGGCAAGAGCACGACCACCGCTCCCGCTCCGACGCCGGGCGCCCCGACAACCCACGCCAAGTGCAACCGCCACAAGTGCCGTTGACCGCGGCGGCACCGGCCACTGTCGTCCCGACTTTTGAAGTCGCAGGATGCGGTGGCGCGGGGATCGCGGCCGCTTCGGCCGGTCGTGTCGGTCGGCTTTCGTCCGATCCGGGTGAGGGTCTGGTGCACGGTGTCGATGGCTTCGTGGGCGGTTTGTCGGGTGGGACGTGTGTGAGAGCTAGCGAGAGGTGAGGAACTTCCGCCGGGCTGGTCCCATCGGAGGTTCCTGAGTTCGGGGACGGCTTGGTGCGCGGTTTTCGACGTGATCTTTTTGCGCTCCCGTACCGGCGAAGTCCGGCCACCGGTCACCGGATCCGCCACGGCGTTCGCGTGTGGCGATCTGATCTGCCTTCGCGGCACAACTGCGCGCACACCCTGCCTGTTGAGGATCTCGGAGTCGACGGCGACGACCCGGTCGAGGTCGTTCCCGGCGTCTGCCTGCGCGAACGGAGCGGTGAAGACCTGTTTCCGGGTGCCGTCGATCAGTGCCGGGACGCCTCGGGCTGGCGGTGCCGTCGGCTCGGAGGACTCCCGCCTTCGCAGGGCGCAAGGCACGTTTTCCGTCACCGAGGCACCCGCGGGCGGTCAGTGATCTATGGGCCCACCTTCAAATCTTGAGCACAAAGTCCACACAGACCTCTCTTCAGGAGGGCCCAGATGGTCTAGATTGACCGTGCTTTCGCATGGTGGGACACCAGGCGACAAATGATGATCTATAGGTCCGGCGACGTAGACGGCCAGTAGCCGCGTCTCTCGCGCCTGACGTGGGGGTGATCGGTTCTTGGAACCGTAGGGGGCTCGGGGCGCGGGGAGCATCCGAAGTTTCGACGGGACTTCGCGTACGTGAAGAGACCGGCAGGACCTCAGGGTCTGCTGCCGCCAGGGGTTGTTCACGTAGCTCTGGGACAGCCGGGATGTCATACGCCGGGGGCGGTGGCTTTCCGAGGGTGCTGTCTCGTATACACA
>NZ_JBLTJC010000626.1:0-3705 GCF_048158785.1 Streptomyces colwelliae
GGTCAGGCTCCGATGGCGTGCAGGCCGCCGTCCACGTGGACGATCTCGCCGGTGGTCTTCGGGAACCAGTCGCTCAGCAGGGCGACGATGGCACGTGCGGCCACCCGGAGGCGGTGGGCGTCCGCGGGCCCTCAGGGGCGACGGGCGGGTGCGGCCCGTCGGAGGAGGCAGGCGGGCGTGGCCCCTCGGAAGGGGCAGGCATCCGCTCGCCCTCCTCGGAGGAGGCAGGTGTCCGCTCGCCCTCCTCGGGGGCGTTCGAGCCTCCGTCGTTCGCGTCCATTCCGCCCCGTTTCCGAGTCCCGTCCGTCCATCGGCCACCGTCCACCGCGCCCGCCCGGCCGTGGGGGCCCGGCGGTGCTCCACGCCTACCACTCCCCGGCGCCGCACGGAACGGTACTCAGGGGCACGCCCCGGGCACAGTCCCCTGCCTCACCAGTCACACAGGTTGTCCACAGCGGCTGCCCGCAGGTTATCCACAGCCGTTGACACCTCTCCTCGGCACATCCCACCATTGAATCCCCGAACCGAACGATCGGTCGTCCGGTGACCCCACGACCGGACGCCGAACGACCCGTCGACCGCTAGTACATACCCCGGAGGTGCGCCCGTTCCCTTCTTCTAGAACCTGTTCTATCTTGACGCTCCGTCAGATCTGGTCGGACGCACGGCCGTTGGCCGGTGTGTGCGTGCGGGAGGGCAGGGACCGTGGACTTCACCTTCAGCGAGGAGCAGCAGGCGGCGGCCGAGGCGGCGGCGGGGGTGTTCGCCGATGTCGCGCCGGACGGTGTGCCCAGTCCGGCCGACATCACGGGCGCCGTGGCCGACGACTTCGACCGCGCGCTGTGGGCCAGGCTCGCCGATGCCGACCTGCTGAGCCTCCTGCTCGACGAGGCGTACGGCGGCGCGGGCCTGGACGCGATCGCCCTGTGCCTGGTGCTGCGGGAGTCGGCGAAGGTGCTGGCCAGGGTGCCGCTCCTGGAGAGCAGCGCGGCCGCCGCGACCGTACAGGCCTACGGCGGTGAGGAGTTGAGGTCCGCCCTACTCGCCCGGGCCGGCCGCGGCGACCTCGTGCTGACCGTCGCCGCGCACGGCCGCAGTGGCCACGACCCGGCCGAACTAGCCGTGACGGCACGGCGGGACGGCGACCGGTGGGTGCTGGACGGGGTGCAGACGGCGGTGCCGTGGGCGCACACCGCGGACCTGGTCGTCGTACCGGCGCACACGGACGCGGACCGGACCGTCCTCGCACTGGTCGCCCCGGACCGCGAGGGAGTCGTCCTCGCCGAGCAGATCTCCACCACGGGCGAGCGGCTCGCCGAACTGCGCCTGGAATCCGTGCCGATCGCGAGGGTCGACGTCATCGACGCCGACGGCGCCTGGGAGTGGCTGCGGGACCTGCTGACCGCCGGCACCTGCGCGCTGTCCCTCGGACTCGGCACCGCCGTCCTGCGCATGACCGGCGAATACACCAGCAGGCGCGAGCAGTTCGGGTTCCCCGTCGCGACCTTCCAGGCCGTCGCCGTGCAGGCCGCCGACCGCTACATCGACCTGCGCGCGATGGAGGCCACCCTGTGGCAGGCCGCGTGGCGGATCGCCTCGGGAGCACAGGGCGCGCTGCCCGCCGCCGCGGACCTGGCCGTGGCCAAGATCTGGGCGGCGGAGGGGGTACGACGGGTCGTGCAGACCGCGCAGCATCTGCACGGAGGGTTCGGCGCCGACACCGAATATCCCCTGCACCGGTACCACGCCTGGGCCAAGCACCTGGAGCTCTCGCTCGGCCCGGCGGCGGCACACGAGGAGGCGCTGGGGGACCTGCTGGCGGCCCACCCGTTGGGCTAGGACCGACCGCAGGCCGTGACCGTGAAGGCCCCAGAGCGCTGAACTTTCTGAAGCCCTGAAGCCCTGAACTTCTGAAGCCTCGAACTCCTAGAGCACGAAGCCCGGTTGGCCCTCGTCCGTGACGACGGGCCGGCCCGCGGCCGCCCACACCTGCATGCCGCCGTCGACGTTCACGGCGTCGATGCCCTGCTGGGCCAGGTACATCGTGACCTGGGCCGAACGCCCGCCGGAACGGCAGATCACATGGACCCTGCCGTCCTGCGGCGCCGCCTCGGTCAACTCGCCGTACCGGCCCACGAATTCACTGATGGGGATGTGCAGCGCCCCCGTGGCGTGACCCGCCTGCCACTCGTCGTCCTCGCGGACGTCCAGCAGGAAGTCGCCGTCCTTGAGGTCTCCGACCTCGACCGTGGGCACACCAGTTCCGAAACTCATGGCCCGACGCTACCCGACGGACCTTCCGACGCGTGCGGCTGCGCGAGCAGGTCCGCCAGCGCGGCCTCCCGCTCGGCGACCTGGGCGAGCAACTGCTCGGCGATCTCGTCGAGAAGACGGTCCGGGTCGTCCGGGGCGATGCGGAGCATGGAGCCGATGGCACCCTCCTCCAGCTCCCGGGCGACGAGCGTGAGGAGTTCCTTGCGGTTGGCGAGCCATTCGAGGCGGGCGTAGAGCTCCTCGCTGGGGCTCGGGCCGCGCTCCGCCGGGGCCGGTCCCGCCGCCCACTCCTCGGCCAGCTCGCGCAGCAGCGGTGCGTCGCCGCGGCTGTAGGCGGCGTTGACCCGCGTGATGAACTCCTCACGCCGCTTGCGCTCGTCCTCGTCCTGCGCCAGGTCGGGGTGGGCCTTGCGGGCCAGCTCGCGGTAGAGCTTGCGGGCCTCCTCGCTGGGCCGCACCCGCTGCGGGGGCCGGACCGGCTGGTCCGTGAGCATCGCCGCGGCCTCCGGGAAAAGGCCGTCGCCGTCCATCCAGCCGTGGAACAGCTCCTCGACCGCGGGCATCGGCATCACCCGGGCCCGCGCCTCGTCCGCCTTGCGGATGTCCTCGGGGTTGCCGGTGCGTGCGGCCAGGGCCTCGGCGATCCGGGCGTCCAACTCGTCGAGCCGGGTGTACATCGGGCCGAGCTTCTGGTGGTGCAGCCGGGAGAAGTTCTCGACCTCGATGCGGAAGGTGTCCACCGCGATCTCGTACTCGATCAACGCCTGCTCGGCAGCCCGTACGGCCCGCTCCAGCCGCTCCTCGGGCCGGGGCGCAGCAGCGTCCGCGGGGTGGGAGTCCTCCGGCCGACCATCGTCCGGTCGGGCGTCGGCCTCCCGGGAGTCGGCAGCACCGCCCCCGGTGCCCTCGCTCACGGAACCGTCACCCGCCGCGGCTCCGGCGGCAGACGGCACCTCGGCACCCGTCTGCTCCGGCACCGGTTCACCAACGGGCGCGGACTGGGACTGCTCAGCTTCCGGGGTCGTCACCCGCCCAGCGTAGGCCACGGCCCGACGGGCTACAGGGCATCGGCCACGCGGGGGCCTCGTGGACGACGGACGACCTCGCCGACGGTGGGGCACCGGCTGTGCGAGCGCCCTGTGGACCACGGGGCATGTCGCCGCCGATGCGGATCTCACCCCGGGACAGACAGTCCGGGGCCCCTCGCCCCGATCAGCCCCGATCTGCCCTGATCAGCCCTGATCAGCTCCTCACGTCCGCAATCACAGCGGGCGTCCGGATCCACATCCGTACCCGCTCCGCCTCCGCGCCGCGTCGGCCAACTCCTCGGCCAGGGCGCCAAGTCCTGGTACGTGTACCTGCTGCACACGCCCGTGCTGCCCGAACTCGCCTGGCGCGGCCCCCTGGGCAAACGCTGGCCGAAGATCCTGG
>NZ_JBLTJC010000627.1:0-3704 GCF_048158785.1 Streptomyces colwelliae
CCCGTGCCGGTGCAGAAGATCACCTTCGGCTGGACGGCGGAGGACCGGCATGAGGTCGTCGTCGACAGCGTCCTGGGCGGCCTGCATGTCTTCCGCACCTATGGACTCGTCCAGGGGCGCTGGAGCCCCGAGGGGGGTGCCAGTTTGGACACCTACTTCATCGGTGCGGCCATCCGCGCCTTCCCCCGCGTCTATATCCGCTGGTTCGACGGCCACCAG
The DNA here is from genome assembly GCF_048158785.1 of Streptomyces colwelliae. NCBI lineage: Bacteria > Bacillati > Actinomycetota > Actinomycetes > Kitasatosporales > Streptomycetaceae > Streptomyces > Streptomyces colwelliae. The sequence goes on from NZ_JBLTJC010000627.1 coordinate 220, forward strand.
CAGAGGCAGACTGAACTGGACCACCCTCAGGACCGTAAAGAGAACGCCGACGTGTTCTCCCTCGTGCCGGACCAGAGGGCCGCCGACCCGGCCGCTACCGCGGTGACCTACGACTTCCTCGACCGCCTTCTCCCGCTGGTGACGGACCCGCAGGTCCGCGAGGCCCTGGGATGGCGTGCCATGGGATACACCCAGAAGCAGGCCGCTCATCGGGCCGGGCTGACGGAGAAGGCGCTCGAACGCCGCACCAGCCGGCTGCGCGACCGCCTCACTCGGCAGGTGCACCAGCTCGAACTGGGAGAGGGAGGAGCACGATGAACGTCCGAAGTGAAGGGGCCATGAACAATTCCGAGACGCTGGACTACGACGACTTCGACGCCCTGCTGGACGCCTCCAGTCTCGGCGCGCCGCGTGTGGTCGCCGCGCTCGGTTCGGCCACCCCGGACGCCCTACGACGCTTCAACACCGCCGCACACCTTCCCCTGTCCTGCAGCCCAGCCCCGACACACACGCCCGCCGACACCGCCGTACAGACACAACGACTTGCGTCCTCAAGCCCTGCGGGCAGGGCCGCTGTCACGGGAATCGCAGTCATCACATGCTCGACTGGCGCGGGGAAGACGAACGCCTTCCTCGACCAGATCAGCCAGGCGCGCCGCCGCAGGGACATCGCTGAGGGATTCACTGTCCGACCGGCACGCGTCCTCGCCGTCACCGCCCGGTCCCGGCCTCATGCATCAGTGCCCCTGCTCGTGATCGACGAGGCTCACCGATCGACGAGCCCGTGGTCCGCGCGGGAACAGACGTATCTGGCTGCGCTCCTACGGAACCGCGAGCGCGCCCGTTCTGACACCCCACGGCATCTCACGTATCTCTACCGGCTGTTTCACCAGAGCAGCGAGTTCCCGACCGTCCTCCGCCGCATCGAACTTGCCGCGTGCGTGGAGCGCGACGCGCTGCACGACATGCTGGTCCGACGCCTCCTCGCTGACCTCGGAACGACCGGTGGGGCAGGCCAGGACCGAGCGGCTCCAGCTCTGCGCCTCGCCACATGGACGGCGTGCATGTGGCAGGACATGAAGGAACGGAACCTTTTGGGACAGGCTTGGCCACGAGCAACCGCCTTCCACCCGCAGCTCGTTCACGCGGACGGGACGCAGGCAGACCTCGGCAGCCAGTCTTTCCCGCGCATGTCCTGGAACAGAACGGGCGGGCCGGGGCTGGACGCCCAGCGAATGCGGTGCCTTCGGCACAGCTGCTTGCAGCTCGCATCGATGCCGCCAACCGCACCATTCATCAACCGGGACCCGCTGCTTGAGCGCCTTTTCGCCCGGCTGGACCCTGCACACGGTGCGCGGTCATTGGCCCGTAGCTGGCTGACTCACATCAGCACAGACGAGCGGCTGTCCTGGCCGCATGCCCCAGCGCCCGCCGACAACGGCTGGCTGCCGGTTCTGTACACGTGCGCTTGCAGCGAGACGGAACACGCCGAACACGTCACTGCACCCCTGCACTGCGCACCACGCGAACCGGACCTGGCCACGCTGCGTGCGCCACGACCGGCACGCAGCGCCCACCATGCGACTGACCGTGCCGCACACAACGATCAGCGCACGATTGCACCAGATTCCACTGCCGAGAAGCGGGAACTGCACGACATCAGCAACGGGCAGATCGAACTGCGGCAAGAGATGGTCCACGCCTGGATCACGACACACCTCTATCTGGGTGGAGGCAACGAGATCCCCCTGCCGCTGCCCACTCACCTCAACTACCGTGTGACAGACCCTTATGCGGTAGAAGCTGTGTTCGATCCCGGGCCACACCAAGTGACTTGGACATTCGCCAGAGACTTGCTGGCAGACGGACTCCATGACAAGGCTGGCAGCGGCGACATCAGTATCTGGACCAGCCCTTCCGATTCCGGCCATCCGCGTGCCTTCATGCAGCTCAAGTCACCCACCGGAACAGCACTGTTGTCCCTGCCGCCCACCCCCGTAAGGGAGTTTCTGACAGAGACAACCCGCATGGTGCCCAGAGGGAGCGAACACGCCTTGCTCAGTTCCAGCCTTAATGATCTGGAAGCACAGCTGAACCAGCTCAGTGTCTCCCCAGGCGGAGGGGACTGACGCCTTGCCGCAGGACTACCGCGTGCTCAACCGCCCAGGCCCAGGCTGAAAGAACAGGGCAGGCCCTGTGGCGGTAGGACAGCGGAGCCGGTAGGGAGCCGGACGCACAGGCTCGGGAGGCTATCGGCTGTCGCCGCGGCCGATGCGGATGTCGTCCAGGAGTTCCTTGGTGATGGCCTCCGTGCCGGTCTCGGGAGCGGTTTCGATGGCTTCCTGGGCGGCCTGGCAGATCAGGTCGCTCAGCGCGCTGATGTAGCCGTCGGTGCGCCGGTGCAGGTAGCGGGAGAGCTTCAGCAGGGCGCCGGGCGTGTGGTCGTACAGGCACAGGTCCTCGTCGAAGCCCTGGACGACGCTGTGCCAGTCATTGCCATAAGGGATGTGCCCAGCCCACAGCACCGGCAGGTCACTGAAGGAGGCCTTGCTCTTGACCGCGTCGGGCAGGTTCTTGCGCCGCTTGTCGTAGCGGGCCTCGTGGACGATCTCGCGTGCGCCGGTGCCGCAGAAGATGAGCGTGACGTTGGTGCGGTCCTGCAAGGCCTCGAAGTAGCTGAACGCGCTTGCGATCTCGTTGTCCTGGATGCGGTTGATGCCGTCGATGAGGACCAGGCGGGTCTTGGCCTGGCGCATCACGTGGGCGACGGGCTCGGTCATGTCGGCGGTGCGCCGGTTGCGGTCGTCCGGATTGATGGTGTGGTTCAGGCCCAGGAACTCGGCGAACGGCAGCGACCAGTCCAGATTGCTTTCCCGCTGCGGCGGCACGGTGATGCAGATGACGGGGATGCGGTTGGGGTCGGGGCCCAGATCTGATTCGATCATGCCCTGGAAGCCGCGGCCGATCTGCACCAGCAGGGTGGACTTGCCGGTGCCCCGGTCCCCGTCGATGATCATGTCTGTGGCGCGGCCGACGCTGCGGAAGCGGTTCTTGCGCAGTTCGCGCCGCGCATCCAGCAGACCCTGCCACAACGCCGGGGTGAGCACGGGGAGCATCTCGGCGTGGTACATCAGGCGGGGATCGCGGGGACCGACCTTGGTGCCCTTGGGAGCCCAGTCGGCGCGCTTGGGCGGGGCCAGACGGCGGGAGGCCGAAAGGTTCCAGCCCTCCCGGGTGGTCAGCAGCGGTGGGTCGATGGGCTGGGTGACGTTCTCGGCCACGCCGGTTCCGAAGGCGCGGATCAGCTTTTCGCGGCTCACGATTTTCCTCCGTCGTTCTCTTGGCCACCGGGCTCGCCGGCGTCGGGGGGAGCAGCCGGACCCCTCGATCCAGCTGTTCCTGTCCTCGGACCCGGACGACTACCTCGACAAGGCGTCCACGATGGACCAGTTGAGCGACCAGCAGGTCGAGGCGCTCACGAAGAT
>NZ_JBLTJC010000628.1:0-3690 GCF_048158785.1 Streptomyces colwelliae
CTGTTACCAAGGGGCAGGCGGCGGTGCCGTCAAATGCTCCGTCAGGCGGGACACGCGGTCACGGAAGCGGCGGCGCCCCCGTGTCGCCGGCAGCACGTTCTCCCCGGCCGCCGCGCTCACCAGGTGCTGCACGGTGTCCAGGTCCAGGTCCGTGCCCTCGGGTACGGGGAGCGACTCGTGGGCCAGGGAGGTCAGTTCACGGTTCTCGGAGCCGAGGGAGAGGACGGTCGCCCCGGCCCGGCGGGCGTCGTGCACCCGTTCCAGGAGCGGGTCACCGGGGCCCTCCGGCGACACCACCAACAGCGTCTCACCGCGCCGGGCCGCCTCGATCCGGCCGAGCCCGACGGCCAGGTGCGCCGGATCCGAGGGGCGCGCGTCATGCCGTACGAGAGTCGGTGCCAACTCCGGCGTGCCCGACCACGCGGCCTCGTCGACGAGGTGCGCCGCGAGATGCCACGGCTCGTACGCGGGCGTGCCCACCAGCAGCAGCCCACCCCCGTGCGACACCACCGACCCGCGCAACACCCCCGCGAACCGTCGCGTGGCCCCCAACCACTCGGTCCCGGCGAGCACTTCACGCAGCAGCGCGACCCGTACGGCATCCATGTCCGCGCATCCTGCCTCAACCGGCCACTCGTGACGTGGAGTTCACCACGAATTCGCCCAACTTGGGGATGGTGCGGGCTCATCGGTCCCACAAGGAGTCACCTCATGACAGAAACCTCGGAAACCTCGGAAACCTCGGAAACCGCAGAAGCCGCAGAAGCCGCAGAAGCAACCGTCCCCTTCGTAGCCGGCCAGGGAGGCTACGCGAGCTACCGCATCCCGGCCGTCGTGGTCACCGCCGCCGGCACGCTCCTGGCGTTCTGCGAGGGCCGCGTCGACTCCGCGAGCGACCACGGCCACATCGAGATCGTCCTACGGCGCTCCACGGACGGCGGCCGCACCTGGGGCCCGCTCACCGCCGCCGCCACCAACGGCGCCCACCTCGCGGGCAACCCCGCCCCCGTCGTCCTCGACACCGGCCGCATCCTGCTCGTGTACGTCCGCGCGACCGCCACCGCCACCGAGGACGCCATCCTGCGCGGCCAGGTGAAGCCGGCCGACGGGCGCAGGATCTGGGTGCGGTACAGCGACGACGACGGTGTCACCTGGTCGAGTTCGAAGGAGATCACCGAGCAGGTGAAGAAGCCCGAGTGGCGCTGGTACGCCACCACGCCCGGACACGCGCTCCAGTTGAGCACCGGCCGGGTGGTCGTCGCCGCCAACCACACGATCCCGCCGACCGGCACCGACGTAGGCAATGAGGCGAAGTACAACAGCGGCCACTGTCTGCTCAGCGACGACAAGGGCGAGACCTGGTCCCTCGGTTACCTCGACGAGAACCCGGACGGCTACGTCAACTGCAACGAGACCACCGCCGAACTCCCGGACGGGCGCGTCTACTTCAACACCCGCAACGACTCGACGTCTCCCGGCAACCGCGCCGACGCGTACTCGCAGGACGGCGGGAAGACCCTCGTCAAACCCTTCCGCCCGCAGGCCGGCCTCACCGCCCCCGTCTGCGAGGCGAGTGTCCTCCAACTCCGCGACCCCGACGTGCTGTTGTACTCCGGCCCCGGCGACCCGGCCGCCCGCGCCCTGATGACCCTGCGCGCCTCCACCGACGCCGGCACCACCTGGCGTCCGGTGCACACGGTCGACGGCCTGCCCGCCGCCTACTCCGACCTCGTACGGATCGACGACGACACGGTCGGACTCCTCTACGAGACCGGCGACTTCGGGCCGTACGAGACGATCACCTTCCGACGGGTGCCCGTGACGGACCTCACCTGAGCCGATACGGGTGCGGAGGCGGACGTAAAGTCGGCCCATGACCTCTACCGACAGTGCTGCACAGACCCCCGCGACGGCCTCCGGGACCGCCCCCGCGAAGGCCCCCGCCAAGGACCCGTGGGACCTCCCCGACGTCTCCGGACTGGTCGTCGGCGTGCTCGGCGGGACCGGGCCGCAGGGCAAGGGCCTCGCCTACCGGCTCGCCAAGGCCGGCCAGAAGGTGATCATCGGCTCCCGCGCCGCCGACCGCGCGCAGGCCGCCGCCGAAGAACTCGGCCACGGTGTCGAGGGCGCCGACAACGCCGAGACCGCGCGCCGCAGCGACGTCGTGATCGTCGCCGTGCCCTGGGACGGCCACGGCAAGACCCTGGAGTCGCTGCGCGAGGAACTGGCCGGCAAGCTCGTCGTCGACTGCGTCAACCCGCTCGGCTTCGACAAGAAGGGCGCCTACGCGCTGAAGCCGGAGGAGGGCAGCGCCGCCGAACAGGCCGCCGCCCTGCTGCCGGACTCGCGGGTCGCCGCCGCCTTCCACCACCTGTCGGCCGTGCTGCTCATGGACACGGAGATCGCCGAGATCGACACCGACGTGATGGTGCTGGGCGAGGAGCGCGCCGACGTCGAGATCGTGCAGGCGCTGGCCGGCCGTATCCCCGGCATGCGCGGTGTCTTCGCCGGACGGCTGCGCAACGCGCACCAGGTGGAGTCCCTGGTCGCGAACCTGATCTCCGTCAACCGCCGCTACAAGGCACACGCGGGGCTGCGCGTCACCGACGTGTGAGCCGGGGAAGCCGATGGGGGACACTGGTCGACGCGGACAAGCAGTGTCCCCCCGAGACGCAGACAAGCAGTGTTCCCCCCCGACAGGAGCCGACCCCATGCCCCGCCTCTCCCTCCTCGCCGCTATCGCGTGCGTGTTCGCCACGGCCGCGGCGGTCCTCTCGTTCCTCCAGGGCAACTGGATCGGGATCGTGTGGGTGATGGTCGTAGGCCTGTCGTCCAACATGAGCTGGTACTACCTGCGCCGGGAGCGCGCGGAGCGCAAGTCCGTCACTGGCTGATCGAGCAGTACTCGTTGGTGCCCTGCCAGAAGCGGTACAGGTTCTGACCGCAGTAGGTTTCCAGGTCGCTGATGCCGAGCCCGCGCAGGATCGCGTCGATCACGTCGAAGAAGTACGTGTTGATCGACGGCACCCACAGCAGCGCGAACACGAACAGCAGGCCGAACGGCGCGAACGGCTCCACCTGCCGCTTGACGTTGTACGACAGCCAGGGCTCGATCACGCCGTAGCCGTCCAGGCCCGGCACCGGCAGGAAGTTCAGCAGCGCGGCCGTGACCTGGAGCAGCGCGAGGAACGCCAGCGCGAACCGGAAGTCCCGCGGCACCCCGTCCAGCGAGTGCAGCCAGAACGGCGCGGTGCAGACGGCCGCGAACAGGACGTTCGTCAGCGGACCGGCCGCCGAGATCAGACTGTGCTTCCAGCGGCCCTGGATCCGGTTGCGCTCGATGAACACCGCGCCACCGGGCAGCCCGATGCCGCCCATGATGACGAAGATCACGGGGAGCACGATGCTGAGCAGCGCGTGCGTGTACTTCAGCGGGTTGAGGGTGAGATAGCCCTTCGAGCCGACCGAGATGTCACCGCTGTGCAGGGCGGTGCGCGCGTGCGCGTACTCGTGCAGACACAGGGAGACGATCCAGGCCGCCGTCACGAACAGGAACACGGCGATGCCCGGCTTCTCGGCGAACCCGGTCCAGGTGGCCCAGCCGGTCACCGCCGTGACGGCCAGGATCCCGAGGAAGACGGGACTGATCCGCCGGTCGCTCGGGCGGGTGGTGGTGGCGGTCATGGGGGT
>NZ_JBLTJC010000629.1:0-3653 GCF_048158785.1 Streptomyces colwelliae
GTTCGGCCCCGGCCCCGGTGCCGAACGCCGGACCGGCGAAGGCGAGCGCGGCGGTCAGGCCCAGGACGGCGGATTCGGGCGTCGCCTCCTCCGAACTCACCGGCTCGGTAGTGAAGTCGCCCGCGGAGTCCACCCAGAGCACGACCTCGGATCCGGCCTTCTGCCCCGTGTCCACCAGGGCGCTGCCCGTACGGCGGGTGCCGCTCGGTGCGCTGCGCGGCGAACACCTCGTCGGCGGCGTGGCCCGTCACCAGACCGGCGAGTGCGCCGCCCACCAGGACCACCGCCCACACGACCAGGACGATCCAGGCCTCGGCGATGTCGTCGTGCCGGCGCAACGGATTGCTCCGCGAGCGCCACAGCCGCTTCCGCAGATGCCTGGAAGGGCCGTTCAGCCCGCTGCGGCGGAGATGTCGCCGGACTCCGGCCCGGCGGCCAGGGCGTTCGGCAGCCGTGCGTGGATCTCGAAGACGCCACCGAGCTGGGCGTGGCGCAGTAGTCGCAGGAAGCCGGTGTCCCCGGTGACGAACCGGAGCCGTCCGCCCCGGGCCGCGGTCCGGTTCTGCGCCCGGCACAGGACGCCCAGCCCGGCACAGTCGACGAACGACACGGAGCGCAGGTCCAGTACGAGATCGGGGCGGGGACCGGCGGTCAGCATGTCCAGGCGGGCCGACAGCGGGTGCGCCGTGAGGAGGTCGATCTCGCCGCACAGCGCCACGACGGTCGTCCCGTCGATCACGCGTTCCGAGGAGCGCAGGGCGGCGGTGGTGTGGATCTCGGTCATGGTGCGAGCCAACCGGCCGAACGGTCCCGCGCGGAAGGGCCGACCGGACCCGCCCACCTGTTCGGGATGGGCCGTTCGGCCCACCCCGCGATCGCCCGGTCGCGACGGCCCCGTCCGGCCGGACGATGAGGGCCGACCGGCCCAAGCCAGGACCGACGGACCCGGACACGCTGGACACGCGGGGGCAGTCGACCGAATGGGGAAGGAACGTCATGAAGGGCTACGTCTTCCACGGCCCGGGACAGTCCTCCTGGGACACCGTCCCGGATCCAGGCATCAAGGACGCCACCGACGTGATCGTGCGCGTCGACGCCGTCACCATTTGCGGAACCGATCTGCACATCCTCAAGGGCGACGTGCCCGAGGTCCGCCCCGGCACCGTCCTCGGCCACGAGGCGGTCGGCGAGGTCGTGGAAGCCGGCTCCGACGTCCGGACCGTACGGCCCGGGGACCGGGTCCTGGTCTCCTGCATCACCGCCTGCGGGCGCTGCGCCTTCTGCCGCAAGGCCATGTACGGCCAGTGCCGCGGCGGCGGAGGCTGGATCCTCGGCCACCTCATCGACGGCACCCAGGCCGAGTACGTACGCGTCCCGCACGCCGACCTCTCCGTCCACCCGCTGCCCAGCACGCTGGACGCCAAGGACGCCGTCCTGCTGGCGGACATCTTCCCCACCGGGTACGAGGTGGGCGTGCTCAACGGACGGGTGCGTCCCGGAGACACCGTCGCCGTCGTCGGCGCCGGTCCGGTCGGGCTGGCGGCGATCGCCACCGCCCGGCTGTTCTCGCCCGAGCGCGTCGTCGCCGTGGACCTGGCCCCCGCCCGGCTGGACGCGGCGAAGAGGTTCGGCGCCGACGCCGTCGTGGACGCCCGCGAGACCCCGGAGCAACTGGTCGCCGACCTCACCGACGGGCTCGGTGCCGACGTCGTCATCGAGGCGGTCGGCGTGCCGGAGACCTTCGAACTGTGCACCCGCATGGTGCGGCCCGGCGGTCACGTCGCCAACGTCGGCGTGCACGGCAAGCCCGCGACCCTGCACCTCGAAGACCTGTGGATCAAGAACATCACCATCACCACCGGCCTGGTCGACACCCACTCCACACCCACCCTGCTGCGCATGGCGGCGGCCGGCCGGCTGCCCACCGGCGCGCTGGTCACCCACACCTTCCCGCTGGAGCACATGGAGGAGGCGTACGACGTCTTCGCCGACGCGGCCGACACCGGCGCCCTCAAGGTGGTGCTCGGCGGGAGCCGGCACGAGGAGATCGCCGTCCAGGCGGCGGGACGAAAGGACGTGACGAGTCATGCCTGACCCGTTCCCGCTGAACGTGGCGGAGGGCTCACCCACGGGTGACCTCGGACGCCGGATCGCCGTACGGCGCACGGCACTTGGCCTCTCCCGGGAGGAGACGGCTGACCGGGCGGGCGTGGCGGCGAGCTACCTCCAGTACCTGGAGGAGTTTCCCGGCGCCGCTCCGGGCCGGAGTGTTCTGCTCAGGCTCGCCGAGGTCCTGGACACCACCGTGACGAACCTCGCCGGAGGCGACGGCGACCAGCCGCCCGGCCCGGGGCGGGCCGGCTCCGACCCGACGTTCACCGAACTGACCGTCCAGGAGTGCCGCGAGCTGCTGTCGACGCACGGGGTGGGCAGGGTCGCGATACCCACCGTTTCGGGACCCGTCATCGTCCCCGTCAACTACAGCGTGGTCGACGGGGCGATCGTGTATCGGACCGCTCCCGGTGCGATGCCGTCCCGGGCGGCGGGCTGCCAGGTGACCTTCGAAATCGACCGTATCGACGACGCGTTCAGCGAAGGCTGGAGTGTGCTGGCGATCGGCCGGGCACGGACCGTGACCGACGCGGACGACGTACGGCGTCTGACGGAACACGCGTTCAGCACGCCGTGGGCCGGCGGCTCACGCGAGGAGTGGGTCCGTATCGACGCGCTGAGCCTCACCGGACGTCGGATCGCCACACGCGCAGGGACCTTCTCCGCGGCGAGCGGGACCGACGGCCCCTCACCCGCCGGCTCCGCGGCGCGAAACATGGAGTGACCTCCACCGACCCGCAGACCCGTGCACAGGGCGAGAGACGGACTGGCTGATGTATTCCAACGACGGATTCCGCGAACTGGACCGACACGAGTGTCTGCGCCGGCTGGGGCAGGCGCCCGTCGGCCGTATCGTGCACACCCGCCAGGCCCTGCCCGCCGTCCTGCCCGTGAACTTCTGTCTGGACCACGACGGCGCGGTGCTGCTGTGCGCCTCGGCGGCCTCGGAGCTGGTGCGCGCGATCGACGGCTCGGTGGTCGCCTTCGAGGCCGACGAGGTCGATGCCGTCGCGCACTCCGGCTGGAGCGTCGTCGTCACCGGGTCGGCCACCGTGGTGATCGACCCGGCCGAGCACGAACGCCTGGTCCGCACCGGCCCGCGCTCCTGGGTGCCCTCGCCCAATGAGGTCTTCGTACGCGTCGAGCCCGAGCTGGTGACGGGACGTGAACTCGTGGGCGGGCGCTCGATGTACGGCGTCGACCTCACCTGCTGAACACCGGCACGCCATACGGCCCCACGAGAAGGGGCCGTATGGCGTGCCGGCAGGTTCGCGTGGCCCCTGACCCGGTCCGTCCGCGCAGGACGAGCATCGTCGGCGGAGCCGTCGTTCGGATGGGCGGCCCCTTCCCGCCGAACACGGCGAGCACGCAACAGTCAGAAGGGAGACGGGACATGACTCTCCATCAGGTGATCGTCGGAGTGGACGGTTCGCTGGTCTCGGTCCGGGCACTGGACCGGGCCGCGGACGAAGCCGCGCGTCGCGGCCTCGCATTGGGCGTCGTGTACGCCGTGCCCGACAGCGATGAGGCGGGACCGGTCC
>NZ_JBLTJC010000630.1:0-3595 GCF_048158785.1 Streptomyces colwelliae
CTCCGGGGGCGCGGGCATGCGGGTCGGTGGGGCGTCGGCATGCGGGGCGGCCGGTGGTGCGTCGGCATGCGGGGCCGTCAGGACGTCGGCATGCTGGGACGGCGGGGCACCCCGTACCTGAACCCCGGGGTGGCCCGCCGAATGGCAGATTGTGCCACATCGGCATAGCCTGCCGATGTGAGCAGCCCCACCCCAGCACCGGATTCCCGTCCCGACTCCCCTTCTGCCCCTTCTGCGCCCTCCGCACCGCTCTCGCTGACCGAGCGGCGCAAGGCGGAGACCCGGATGGAGATCGCCCGCGCGGCGGCCGGACTCTTCGTGAAACACGGGCTGCGGGCCACCCGGGCCGAGGACATCGCCCAGAGCGCGGGCATCGCCCCCCGCACGTTCTACCGCTACTTCGCCACCAAGGAGGAGGCCGTCGCCCCGCTCTACGCGGCCGGCGCCCAACGCTGGGTGGAGGCGGTCCGCGCGGCCCCGGCGGCACTGTCGGTGCCGGAGGCCCTGGAACACGGGGTGCGCCACACGCTGACCCCCGGGGTGGGCGTCTCCATCAACTCCTGGACCTGGGTCCGCACGTTGATCGGCATGGCCGAATCCAGCCCCGCCCTGCGCCGGGTGTGGGCGGAGGTGTGCCAGGCCTCGGAACGGACCCTGGGCGAGGTCTTCGTGGAACGCCTCACCAAGGGCGCCGACACCGGCGCCGACCCGGCGCCGTCCGTGACCTCCCCCGAGCTGCGCTTCGCCGCCGCCGTGGCAAGTGCCGCCGTACGCACGGCTGTTGAGGGCTGGGCGTCCGGGGAGGCGCACGGCGGTGCGGGTGGGGGTGCGAGTGCGGTGGCGGGACCGGTGGAGCCGGCGCTGCGGAATCTGCGGGCGCTACGGGACTTTCCCTGGGGGGAGTTGGGGACGGGACCGGGCCGGGTGTGAGCTCCGCTCACGTGCCCGCATTCCCCGCCCGACTCAACCGTCCGCCCAACTCCCGTACACACCGCACCAGTTCCTCAGGCTCCTGCACCGTGAACTCGCACCCCAGCATCGCCAGCCGTACGGCCAGCCAGTCCACCGGGTCGCCGGTCGTGGCGCGCAGGCGGCAACTGTGCTCGTCGAGCGGCTCCGGGGTGCCGAGCCAGGACGGGACGCTGGCCGCGACGACGTCGGCGGGGGCGGCGAACGTGACGGCGTACTCGTACGTCTCCTGACGCCGGTGCATCGACTGCCGTAGATACTCCGCCGCGCTCCCCGTCGGCAGCTCGCGCGGGGTGAACCGGGCCCCCGTGGCGAAGGGCATGCTCACCCGGTCGACCCGGAACGTCCGCCAGTCCTCGCGGTCGAGGTCGTAGGCGACGAGGTACCAGCGCTGCCCGGTCGAGACGAGGCGGTACGGCTCCGTCAGGCGGCGGGACTCGGTGCCGTCCTTGGCGCGGTAGGCGAAGCGCAGCCGCTCCTGGCCGGCCACCGTCGAGGCCATCACGGTCAGCGTCTCGGGGGCGATGCTCGCGCCGTCCCCACTGGTCAGCGGGGTCGTGGCGGCCTGAAGGGTGGCGACCCGGTGCCGTAGCCGCGAGGGCAGTACCTGTTCCAGCTTCGCCAGTGCCCGTACGGACGCCTCGTCCACGCCCTCGAGCGCGTGCCCGGCGCCCGCGCGCAGGCCGACCGCGATCGCCACCGCCTCCTCGTCGTCCAGCACCAGCGGGGGCATCGCCTTGCCCGCGACGAGCCGGTAGCCGCCGTCGGAGCCGAGCGTCGCCTGCACGGGGTAGCCGAGTTCGCGCAGCCGGTCGATGTCCCGCCGGACCGTGCGCCGGGACACCCCGAGCCGGTCGGCCAGCTCGCCGCCGGGCCACTCGCGGGGCGTCTGGAGGAGGGAGAGGAGCTGGAGGAGCCGGGCCGGGGTGTCCGTCGTCATGAGCCCTCCGTCGTAGTCATGAGCTCTCCGTCGTCGTCATGGATCCGAGGATGCCGTAGAACTAGGACACGATCTGACCTAATGGGGCTCTAGCTTCAAGCCATGACCTCCACCGAAACCCTTGTGGACAGCCCGGCCCCCGCAGTCCCCGTGACCGCCGCGGCCGACCGGCGTCGCTGGTTCGCCCTCGCGATCGTGATGACGGCGGCCTTCATGGACCTCGTCGACGTCACGATCGTCAATGTCGCGATCCCGTCGATCCAGCGGGACGCGGGTGCCTCCTTCAGCCAGATCCAGTGGATAACGGCCGGTTACGCGCTCGCCTTCGCCGCCGGGCTGATCACCGGCGGGCGGCTCGGTGACATCCACGGCCGCAAGCGGCTGTTCCTCGTCGGCATCGGCGGCTTCACGCTCGCCTCCGCGCTGTGCGGCTTCGCCGCGAACCCGGAGATGCTGGTCGCCTCGCGCATCCTCCAGGGCGGGATGGCGGCGATGATGGTGCCGCAGGTGCTGTCGATCGTGCACGCGACCTTCCCTGCGCACGAACGGGGCAAGGTGTTCGGCCTGTTCGGCGCGATCGTCGGCCTGGGCGCGGTCTCCGGTCCGCTGCTCGGCGCGCTGCTCACCGAGTGGAACCTCTTCGGCCTCGAATGGCGCCCGATCTTCCTGATCAACCTGCCGGTGGGAATCGCCGGCCTCATCCTCGGCAGCCGCTTCATCACCGAGTCCAAGGCTCCGCGCGCCCTGAAGCTGGACCTCGTCGGCGTCGCTCTGGTCACCCTCGGCCTGCTGATGCTGCTCTACCCGCTCACCCGGGGCGACGAACTGGGCTGGCCCGCCTGGGGGTTCGTGTCGATGTCCGGCTCGATCGGTGTCTTCGTCGCGCTGGTGGCGTACGAGAAGCGGAAGGCCGGGCGGGACGGTTCGCCGCTCGTCGAGCTGTCGCTGTTCGAGGTGAAGAGCTTCGCTGCCGGTATCGCCGTCCAGACCGTCTTCGGCATCGGGCTCGGCATCTTCTTCCTGGTCTGGACGCTGTACATGCAGATCGGGCTGGGCTGGAGCCCGCTGCGGGCGGGGCTGACCGGCGTACCGTTCTCGATCGCCGTCTCCGTGGCGGCCGGGATGTCCGTGCAGAAGCTGGTGCCGCGGCTCGGCGGACGCAACGTCCTCCAGGCCGGCGCGCTGGTGATGGTCGTGGGCGTGCTGCTCTACCTCTGGGAGGCGGACCGGTACCAACTGGCCATCGCCTCCTGGCAGATGGCGCTGCCGCTCGTCGTGATGGGCGCCGGCATGGGCCTGATCTTCGCCCCGCTGACCGACACGATCCTCTCCGAGGTGCCGCGCGAGCACGCGGGTTCGGCGTCCGGACTCATCAACACCGTCCAGCAGATGGGCAATGCGCTCGGGCTCGGGCTGGTGTCGGTGGTCTTCTTCGGCACGATCGGCGACCGGCTGACCCCGGCGGAGGTGGGCCCCGCGTTCGTCAACGCCTTTCAGAACGCGCTGGGTTGGGTGGCCGGGGTGATGGGCGTGATCTTCCTGCTGATGTTCGCGCTGCCGCCGAGCACCACGAACCCGACGAACGCCGCCAGTGACAGGGCCAGCGCCTCGCCGTAGAACCGGGCGGAGTTGAGGTCCTTGGTGTTCGGATCCAGCAGGTGGTCGAGGGCCGGGGCCACGGTCAGC
>NZ_JBLTJC010000631.1:0-3591 GCF_048158785.1 Streptomyces colwelliae
CGTTGAGTCAAGGACGCCTCCGGCAAAGGGCGTTACATCCTCCTGGAGTCGAACTGGCAGGTGTGCTCGGAGAAGCCGCCCCAGCACGTCCGGCGAGATCGTCACGCTGTCGATGTTCGGCAGGTTCTCCGCGACGCCTCCGCGCACAAGTTCCCTGCCGAGATAGAGATTTGACGCCGCGTCAAGATCGGGCGCCAGGGAGAGATCCTGGTAGACGGTCTCGACTCCGTGCCGTTGCGCGTCCATCGGTCCGGTGCACGTCAGCCGGCGACTCGTCGAGCGGACCGAGGAGATCGCGCAGCTCATCTCCGCCGAGAACGGCAAGCCGATCAAGTGGGCGCGTGGTGAGGCCGACGCGTTCGCCGTCGGCGCGCGCGAGATCGTGCGCCGTTCCTTCGGCGGTACGAGTTCGGTGGCGGGCAGCGGCCAGGCCACCGGCACCTTCGACCATCTCAGCCTCACGGGCACGTCGGACACGGGCAGTTGGGCGGCCACGGACGTAGGGGCCCCCGCCGCCGACGCCCCGCCGGGGAGCACGCGGCCCGGCGCGTCGACGGTGACCCCGACCGGCGTCTACACCCTCACCGGCCAGGGGGACATCGCCCCGGACGAGAACAACCCCGACATGGTCCAGATGAGCTTCCAGGGAGTGTTCGTGGGCCTCCTCTTCATGGCCACCCTGGGCACGCTCTTCGTGACGAGCGAATACAAACGAGGCCTCATCCGTACGACGTTCACGGCGACGCCGTCACGGCTGAAGGTGCTCGCGGCGAAGACGACGGTGATCGGGGTCGTCACCTTCACAACAGGCCTGCTGGCTACGGCGATCGGCTTCACCCTGGCCCAGAAGACGCTGCGCTCGAACGGCTTCAAGCCGCCCGCGTTCCCCGACCTCTCCCTCCTGGACAACCCGGCCCTGAGGGCGGTCCTGGGCAGTGCGGTACTGCTGTCACTGGTCGCGGTCCTGGCCCTGGCCGTGGGCGTCGTACTGCGCAGCAGCGCGGGCACGATCGCGACGGTGGTGGTGCTGGTGCTCCTCCCGCAGATCCTTTCCGTGGCCTTGCCGCTTCCCGCGGCGCAGTGGCTGCTGAGGGTGACCCCGGCGGCGGCCTTCGCGATCCAGCAGGGGGTCACGTATTACCCGCAGGTCCACCACAACTGCCTTCCGGAGAGCGGCTGTTACCCCCTCGCCCCGTATCACGGCCTGGCGGTCCTGGCGGCCTACGCGGTAGCGGCCCTGCTGCTGGCGGCCTGGACGACAAGGAGGCGCGACGCGTGAGGTGGCTGGGCTCTCTCCACGCCGAGTGGACCAAACTCCGTACGCTGCCGAGCACTTGGTGGCTCGTGACGGCAACGGTGGCTCTCACACTGACGGTCGGCGCGGCGGCGGCCTCGTCGCTCACGACCCAGGTGTGCCCGTCTCCCGCCGCCTGTCACGAGGACACGGTGAAACTGGCCCTGACCGGGGTCCAGTTGAGCCAGGCGCTGTGTCTGGTCCTGGGCGTCCTGTCGATGGGCGCGGAGTACGGCACGGGCACGATCCGCACGACGCTCACGGCGATGCCGGGGCGGTGGCGAGTGCTGGCATCGAAGGCGCTGGCCCTGTCGCTGCTGACGGCGACAGCGGGAGCACTGGCGGTGCTGTCCTCCCTGGGCCTGGGCCGCCTGATCCTCCCGACCCCGGCGGACGGTACGACGCTCCGAGCGGCGGGCGGCTCGGTCCTCATCCTCGTCCTGGTGACGCTCCTGGGCCTGTCCCTGGCGACCCTGCTCCGCGACACGGGCGGCGCGATCACGCTGGGCCTGGGCGTCCTCTACGTCGTCCCGATCCTGTCCCGCCTGGTCAACTCCCCGACCTGGCAACACCGTCTGCAACGCTGGACCCCCATGCCGGCGGCCCTCTCCATCCAGGCGACGAAGAACCTGGAGAGGCTGGCGATCGCTCCGTGGCCGGGTTTGGGGGTACTGGCGGCGTACGCGGTGGGCCTGTTGGCGGTCGGGGGAGCGGCGTTCAGACTGAGGGACGCGTGACCTGACCGAGGAACTCGCCCCAAGTGCCGGGCGAGACAGTGAGGATGCCGCCGGCGGGGACCTTGGAGTCACGGACGTGAATGGCGGCGGGGTGGGCGGCGACCTCGACGCAGTCCCCGCCCTCGCTGCTGCTGTAACTGGACTTCCGCCAGTCGTAGGCGACTTCGATGCAATTGCCGCCCTCGCTGCCGCTGTAGCTGGACTTGAACCACGCCAACTGCTGCCGTGCTGCGGTGTTCATTGCTCTCCTAGCAGTCGCTCCAGGAGGCGCATGCTCTCGGAGGGAGAGAGCGCCTGTGACCGCAGCATTCCATATTTCAGGTGATAGTTACTCACCTCTTCCGGGTCCTCGACGAGGAAGCTGGCGCGCTGAACTTCCAGGTAGGCGAGGCGCTCGTGGTCCGGAGTCTCCAGCAACACCAGGGGACCGTCGAGGCAGGCGTGGGGCATCCGGTCCATCGGCATGATCTGCACGCCCATGTGGGCCGGTTCGTTGGCCTCGATCAACTTTCGGATCTGGTCTCGCATGATCTCCGGGCCGCCGACGTTCCGCCGCAGGGCGCTCTCCTCGATGATGAAGTGCCCCACCGGCGGCCGCTTGCGCGTCCAGATCTCTTGCCGCTGCATCCTGTTGGCCACCCACTGGTCGGCCGTCTTGTCCGCGACTGCCGGATACCCGGACTCGAAGACGCAGCGGGCGTACGCCTCGGTCTGGAGCAGACCGGGCACGACCTGCGTCTCGTACGACAGGATGGCGACGGCCTCCTGCTCATTGTCGACGAGCCCCTGTGCGAACGCGGGCATCCGCGCCTGCACCGGCAACTTGTTGACCAGGGCGAACAACGCCCCACCCGTGTGCAGCAGTTCATCGAACTCAATGGCCCGATGGTCCTGGAGCGCAAGCCGCCCTTGTTCGATGGACCTGATGGTGTCAACGTGCAGGTTCGCGATCTCCGCGAACTGCTCCTGTGTCAGCCCCGCCTGCCTCCGGTAGTGGGCGACGAGCCCGCCGACCGCCTGCCAAGTACCGACCTTCTTGGGCTTCTTCGCCGATTGCATGCGTGTCCCTTTCCCCCGCGCACACCTGAAGTCGTCGTAGTGAGGTCGTAGAGAAAACAAATACGACCTCACTCACTGACCCACGATAGTGACTGCCTGTGACAGTGGCCCCATGAACGAACAACTCCAACAAGGCCACACCCGCGAGGCGTTCTACCGACGCGACCGCAGATCAGTCGCGCTGGCCCGCGAGTTCACCCGGAACACCCTCGCGGACTGGGAGATCACCGACCGGACCGACGATGTCCTGCTCTGCGTAAGCGAGTTGACGACGAACGCGATCCTGCACGGCGTACCACCGGGCCGGGGCCTCGCCCTCCGTCTCCGCATCCACCTGGACGGAGTCCTCCGCGTCGAGGTCCACGACAGCGGCACCGGCGAACTCCGCAAGGTCAGGACCCCGTACCGGGATCTCCACGCGGAGGACGGCCGCGGCCTGCTGCTGGTCTCCGTGCTCGCGGACAAGTGGGGGGTGGGGGAGCGGGAGTTGGGGAAGGTGGT
>NZ_JBLTJC010000632.1:0-3587 GCF_048158785.1 Streptomyces colwelliae
GGCAGCATGTACGGCTGCTCCGGCGACTCGTACTCCGCCGGCACGGTCGCGGGCTTCACCGCCCAGACCGACTGCCTCAACAAGGGCCTCGTCGTGCAGGGTACGACGATCAAGGTCCCCTACGACACCACCGCCACCGGCATGGGCAACGCGACCACCGGCTACGACGTCCTGCCCACCGGCACCCAACAGATGTGGCAGAACGAGTACTTCTACGTCGACGGCAGCGTCACCCTCACCGTCAACGAACGCGGCGCCGACTACGGCCTCAACGTCTTCCCCACCACCTGGGACGCGGTGGAGAAGGACATCACCACCAGCCCCGCCCAGGGCGCGACCCGCTACGGCCTCACCCGCGACACCGGCAAGGACAACACCCCGGTACCGCAGTACGTCACCCGCACGACCCCGGCCGACCCGGCGACCGTGGCTCAGCGCTCCCGGCTCTAGTCGCCCCGGGTGTAGTCGTCCCGCGCCGCCATGACCTCGTCACCGTGCTCGAAGGCCCACGCCCCGAACGCGTCGATCGGTTCGAGCAACGTCAGCCCCAGCGCGGTGAGTTCGTACTCCACGCGTGGCGGCGAACCACCGTACGACCGCCGCGCCACGAGCCCGTTGAACTCCAGCCGCCGCAGGGTCTCCGTCAACACCTTCTGACTGATCCCGCCGATATGTCCGCGCAGCTCGCCCGGCCGCCGCGGCCCGTGCCGCAGCGCCCACAGCACCACGCAGTTCCAGGTGTTGCCCAGCAGGTCGAAGGCCAGCCGGGCCCGGCAGTCGGCAAGGAACATCGAGTCCATCGAGCCTGTCGCATCCATCGAGCCCGTCGAGTCTGAGGTCACGCACCACATGGTGCCCGAGCGGCTTCCTACTGTCGTGGCATGCGGATGCGAATAGGAATTCTCGGAACCGGCGGCATGGCGGACGCGCTGGGCACGCAGTGGATCCGGGCCGGACACGAAGTGCTGTTCGGCGGCCGGGACTTGGACCGGGCGAAGGCGCTGGGGCGGCGGCGAGGAGGTGCGTCGGGCACCCTCCGTGAGGCCGCCGACTTCGGCACCGGCGCCGTACTGGTCGCGCTGCCGTGGGACGCCGTAGCGGAAGTGGCCCGGCAACTCCCCTTGCGCGGAAGGGTGTTGATCGACTGCACGAACCCCGTAGGCGCGGGCTTCCGGCTGCTCACCGCGGGCGGCCCCTCCGCCGCCGAGCAACTCGCCGCCGCCGCGGGCCCCTCGGCTCATGTCGTCAAGGCGTTCAACCTCTGCCACGAGGACGTCTGGCGCCTGACACCCCCGGTGTTCGACGGCCGTCCCCTCGGCGTACCGCTGAGCGGGGACGACGCCGAAGCCCTCGCGGTCGTAGGGCAGTTGGTGCGGGATGTGGGCTGTGAGCCGTTCGCGGCGGGGGAGTTGGCGCAGGGTGCGGGGTTGCTGGAGGCGACCGCCGCGCTGCTGATCCGGCTGTGGGCCGGGGAGGGGGTGGACGCCCAGTCCATCGCTCCGCCAAGGGAGTTGGCGGGGCCACTGGGTGTGTCCCTCAGCCCTTCTTCCTGAGTCCGCAGAGGACGTCGACACGGTTGGTGGTGATCGAGTCGACGCCCATGTCGAGGAGGCGGCGCATCGAGCGGCGGGTGTCCGGGGTCCAGACCGAGAGGAGGTAGCCGTCGCGGTGGACGCGTGCGGTGAGGTCCCGGTCCACCAGCGTGAAGCGGTAGTTGAGCCAGCGCGGCCGTACCGCTTCGAGCACCGCCGGACGCGGGGGCGCGAGTGAGGTCCAGGTCAGGGCGATCTCGGCGGACGGGTCGGCCGCGCGGACGGCGAGCATGGCGTCGGCGCCCGCGCAGTAGTACACCCGGTCGTCCGCCCCGTACTCCCGGATCACGTCCACGATCCGGCGCACGGCCCGCTGGTCGGCGGGGCCGGGCAGGTCGACCATCACCCGGCTGCCCTCGGTCGCGGCCAGCGCCTCGACCAGCGTCGGCACCCGGCCCTCCGTGAGCCCGCGCACCTCATCCACCGACAGGGACTTCAGCGGCCGGTCCAGCTCCCACAGCCGTTGCAGCGTCTCGTCGTGCAGCAGCACGGGCACGCCGTCACGGGTCAGCCGTACGTCGAACTCGACGGCGTCCGCGCCCTGGTCGAGCGCGGAACGCAGCGAGTCGATGGTGTTCTCGCGGACACGGTAGGGGTCGCCGCGATGGCCCACGGCGGTCACGTTCTGCATGGGCCCATTCTGCTGGGTGTTGAGGGGGCGCCGGTCGTCAGGGGGCGAGCCACGCCGAGGTGTAGGTGTCGATCTCGTCGTTGATCCGGGTCTTGCCCGCCGCGTCGAGGAAGGACGCCCGCACGGCGTTCTTCGCGAGGTCGGCGACACCGCGTTCGTCGAGGTCGAGGAGGCGGGCGGCGACCGCGTACTCGTTGTTGAGGTCGGTGCCGAACATCGGCGGGTCGTCGGAGTTGATCGTGACGAGGACCCCGGCGCGGACGAACTCCTTGATCGGGTGCTCGTCCAGCGTGCGGACCGCGCGGGTGGCGATGTTGGAGGTCGGGCAGACCTCCAGCGCGATGCCGTGCTCGGCGAGATGGGCGAGCAGCTTGGGATCCTGGGCGGAGGTGGTGCCGTGTCCGATGCGCTCGGCGCGCAGATCGTTCAGCGCGTCCCAGACCGTCCCGGGGCCGGTGGTCTCACCGGCGTGCGGCACGGAGCGCAGGCCGGCGGCGATGGCCCGGTCGAAGTACGGCTTGAACTGCGGCCGGGGCACCCCGATCTCCGGCCCGCCGAGCCCGAACGACACCAACCCCTCGGGCCGCACCCGGTCGTCGGTGGCGAGCCGCACGGTCTCCTCGGCGGCCTCAAGACCCGCCTCACCGGGAATGTCGAAGCACCACCGCAGCACGGTCCCGAACTCCGCCTCGGCCGCCTTGCGGGCGTCCTCGATCGCGTCCATGAAGGCCCGCTCGTCGATCCCGCGCCGGGTCGACGAGAACGGCGTGATGGTTAACTCGGCGTACCGCACCTGCTGGCGGGCCATGTCCCGGGCGACCTCGTACGTCAGCAGCCGTACGTCCTCAGGCGTGCGGATGAGGTCGACCACGGACAGATACACGTCGATGAAGTGCGCGAAGTCCGTGAAGCTGAAGTAGTCGACCAGGGCCTCGGGGTCGGTGGGCACCTTGGAGTCGGGGTGCCGGGCGGCCAGCTCCGAGACGATCCGCGGGGAGGCGGAGCCGACGTGATGCACATGCAGCTCGGCCTTCGGCAACCCGGCGATAAAGGCATGCAGGTCACGGGTCTGACCGCCGGCGATTGCGGCGCTGTGGTCGGACAAGGTTCCTCCCCGGAACGGCGCCCCGGGCAGTGCCGAGCGGGACGCGGGTGATCGGCTGATCGATCGCCTACGCGGGGAGGGTCGACCGAGACCCTCGCTGCCCTCGCCTGCGATGTCGATGAGCAGCCCGGAGTCGGCGACACGGACGACGACGTCGTCGTAGAGCCCCAGCGAGAGGCCGAAGGCGTCGAAGCCCGGGCCGAGGTTGGCGCTGGTGTGACCGCAGCCCCTGCGCCACGCGTGTGTGCCGGGTTGGGCG
>NZ_JBLTJC010000633.1:0-3572 GCF_048158785.1 Streptomyces colwelliae
CACCCGGAGGAGGTCCGCCGCAGCCGCGCCCACCTCCACACCAAACGCACCGACAAACGCGCCATCAGCCACCACTACGACGTCGGCAACGACTTCTACGAGATCGTCCTCGGCCCCTCGATGGTCTACTCGTGCGCCTACTGGGAATCCCCGGACGGCACCCTGGAGGACGCCCAGCGCGACAAGCTCGAACTCATCTGCCGCAAGCTGGAGTTGAGACCGGGTCAGCGACTGCTCGACGTCGGCTGCGGCTGGGGTTCGATGGCGATCCACGCGGCCCGCGAGTACGGCGTGAGCGTCGTCGGCGTGACCCTCTCGCAGGAACAGGCGGCCTACGCCCGTAAGCGCGTCGCGGGCGAGGGGCTCACCGACAAGGTGGAGATCCGGGTGCAGGACTACCGGGACGTCGCCGACGGGCCCTACGACGCCATCTCCTCCATCGGTATGGCCGAACACGTGGGCGCCGAGCGGTACTTGGAGTACGCGGGGGTCCTCCACTCGCTGCTCAAGCCCGGCGGGCGGCTCCTGAACCACCAGATCGCCCGCCGCCCGCACCGCGACGAATCCGCCTACAACATCGACGAGTTCATCGACTCCTATGTCTTCCCGGACGGTGAACTCGCCCCGATCGGCAACACGGTGACCCAACTTGAGCGTGCCGGCCTGGAGGTGCGCGACGTCGAGGTGATCCGCGAGCACTACGCGCTCACCCTGCGCCGCTGGGTCGCCAACCTGGAGGCCGAGTGGGCCCGCGCGGCCAAGCTCGCCGGGGCCGGCCGGGCGCGCGTGTGGCGCCTGTACATGGCGGCCTCCGCGCTCGCCTTCGAGCGCAACCGCATCGGCGTCAACCAGGTCCTGGCCGTCCGCACCCCGGACTCCGGGAACTCCGGGGTGGCGCTGCGCGCCCGCACCTGGAATTGAGTACATGAGTCGGGGCCCCGATCCGTATCGGATCGGGGCCCCGACTCATGTACTGCTACGGGGACTTGGCTACTCGGACTTGATGGCCGACAGCATGTTCAGCTTCGCCGCGCGCCGGGCCGGCCACAGCGCCGCCAGGACGCCGACCGTGCCCGCCAGGAGGAGGAAGAGCGCCATCCGGGCCCAGGGGATGACCAGTTCGTAGGTCGCCATCTTCGAGCCGATCAGCTCACCGGCCGCCCAGCCGAAGAACACGCCCAACCCGATGCCGAGCACCCCGCCGAAGAGCGAGATGACCAGGGACTCCAGGCGGACCATCCGCTTGATGCCCTTGCGGTCGAGGCCGATCGCGCGGAGCATCCCGATCTCCTGCGAGCGCTCGAAGACCGACATGGCGAGGGTGTTGATGACACCGAGGACCGCGACGATCACCGCCATGGCGAGCAGGCCGTAGACCATGTTGAGGATCAGGGTGAAGACCTGCGCGATGCTGTCGGAGAGGTCCTTCTTGTCCTGGACCTTGACGGCCGGGTTGGAGCCGAGGGCCTTCTCCAGCTTGTCCTTCGTCGAACTCGACGCCCCGTCGGCGGTCTTGACCAGGATCTGCATGTCGGCCGGGTCGGTCTGGTGCGGGGAGAGCGTCGCGTTGTCGAGCATGATGCCGCGGATCAGCGCGTTGCCCTCGTAGACCGCGGAGACGGTGAGCTGCTGCGCCTTGCCGTCCTCGTAGTGCGTGGTGAAGGTCGAACCGGCCTTCCAGCCATGGGACTTGGCCGTGTCGTCGTCCACGACGACCTGCGTGCCGGCGACCTTGAAGGTGCCGCTGTCGACCTTGAGGTCGGTGAGCTTGCCGATGGCCGAGCCGTTGACCCCGGTGAGGAACTCGGTCTCGCCGTCGATGCGCGACGGGGCGTTGCGCAGCGGGCTGGTCTCGGTGACGCCGGAGGTGGTGGTGAGGGTCTTGTCGACGTTCGGGGAGAGCTGGTTGCCGTTCGCCATCGAGACGATGTAGTCGGCGCTGATCGCGGACGAGGCCATCTTGTCGATCGCCTGCTGGAGGCTGCCCGCCATCACCGTCATGCCGGTGATGAGGGTGAGGCCGATCATCAGCGCGGAGGCGGTGGCGGCCGTACGGCGCGGGTTGCGCACCGAGTTCTGGCGGGCCAGCTTGCCGGAGATCCCGAAGATCCGCAGGACCGGGGCGGCGGCCGCGATCAGCGGGCGGGACAGCAGCGGGGTCAGGATGAACACCCCGATGATCAGCAGGACGGCGCCGATCCCCATGGGTGCCTGACCGTCCGAACCGCTCATCGAGGTCGCCGCGATGACGACCGCGATGCCCGCGCCGGAGAACAGCGCGCCGAGCGTGTTGCGCAGCACCAGGGACTTGGTGGTGGCCGTCGCGTGCACGCTGCTCATCGCGGCGATCGGCGGGATCTTCGCGGCCCGGCGGCCGGGCAGCCAGGCGGCGAGCATGGTGATGAGGATGCCGACCGCGAGGGCGCTCAGCACCGTGTTCGGGGTGATGACCAGCGGGCCGTCCGGGACGGTCGCGCCGATCGTGCCCATCAGGGCGCGCAGCCCGGCGCCGATGCCGATACCGGCGACCAGACCGGCCACCGCGGCGATCGCGCCGACCACGAACGCCTCGATCAGCACCGACCGCGTGACCTGCCGGCGCGAGGCGCCGACCGCGCGCAACAGGGCCAGTTCCTTGGTGCGTTGGGCGACCAGCATGGTGAAGGTGTTGGCGATGATGAACGTGCCGACGAAGAGCGCGATGCCCGCGAAGACCAGCAGCCCCGACTTCAGCCCGCTCATCGAGGAGGCGATCGTCTCGGCCTGGTCGTCGGCGAGCTTCTTGGCGGTGGTGGTCTCGGTGAGGCCCTTCGGCAGGGCGCTGTCCAGTTGCGTCTTCAGCGCGGCCTGACTGGTCCCGGCCGCGGCCTTCACATCGATCTCGTCGTACGTCCCCGCCTTGCCGAACAGCTTCTGCGCGGTCGCGGTGTCGAAGAGGGCCAGGCTGCCGCCGGCGGCGACATTGCCGTCGTCGGTGGTGAAGATGCCGGTGATCCTCGGGGTCAGCACCGGGCCGTCGACCGAGATGCGCACGGTGTCGCCGACCTTGTACCCGGCGCGCTTCGCGGTCTCGGAGTCGATGGCGACTTCGCCCGAACCATGCGGTGCGGCACCGGACTTGAGGGGATAACGGGCGTCCTTGCTACCCCAATAATTCCCGCCCTCGGACTGGAAGCCGCCGCCGATGAGCTTGCCCTTCTTGTCGGCTATGGCGGTGAATCCGTTCACGACACCGGTCGCGGACGCGGCCCCCGGCACCTTCGCGCTGGTGTCGAGCATGGCCTGGGTCAGCTCGGGGGTCTTGCCGACCGTGTCGCCCTCGCCGTCCTGGTGCTTCGCCTGGACGGCGACGTCGACCTGGTCGAAGCCCTTGGCCGAGCTGTTCTGGAAGGCGTTCGAGATGGTGTTGGTGAAGACCAGGGTCCCCGACACGAACGCGACGCCGAGCATCACGGCGAGCACGGTCATGAGGAGCCGGGCCTTGTGCGCGAGTACGTTGCGCAAGGCGGTACGGAACATGGGTTGTCTCAGTCCAGGTCTACGAGGGGCTGGCCGGGGCGGCGGGATCAGGG
>NZ_JBLTJC010000634.1:0-3553 GCF_048158785.1 Streptomyces colwelliae
ACCGAACCCCCTCCTCCCCCCGTTCCAACAGCGCCGTAGCCGCGAAGTGCTCCTGCAAGGTGAGATGCAGAAAGCCGTACCAGCCATGCGCCTGCGCTTTGAGGAGGCCGTATTGGGCCGCGATCTCATCCAGAATCGCGCGGGCGTCCTCGCGCGGGAGGTCGATCGTCGGGAGGAAGTCCGCGATCAGGCCGAGCAGGTCCTCCTCAGCGAAATACCGCTGGCCGCGCTGGTGGTAGTGCCAGGCGAGCTGCTTGAGGAGGTCCTGTTTGCGGTCGGTGGTGAAGCGGCTGTAGCGCGCGATCTTGCGGTGGGCGTCCCATTCGCGCAGCAGGACCTCGACGCAGCGTCGGTAGAGCGCGGCGCGGCGCTCGGGGAGTTCGAGATCGCGCTCGTAGACGATGGCGATCAGGCTGAGCAGCAGGGGGTTCGCGGCCAGGGTCTGGAGTCGGGCGTTGCCGGCCAGGGCGCGGACGAGGCCGCCGCGGCGGCGGTCGTGGTCGCCGAACCAGTTGGCGACGAACGTCTCGATCTGGGGCCACTCGAAGTCCAGGGCCTCCAGGACCTGGAATTGGGGGAGGCCGCCCTGCCAGCCGTGGCGGCGGCAGGTCGTGGCGATCAGGGCGCGCGGGAAGCGGGTCGCCAAGCGGGCGATCTCCTCGGTGACCCGGTTGTAGGCGCTCGCCGCGTCCTCCGCGCTCTCCCCGCCCAGCACCTCGTCCAGGCCGTCCAGCAGCAGAGCCGCCGTGCCGTCGGTCAGGCGTTCCGCCACGTACTCCCTGGCGTCCATGAAGCCGTACTGGTCGGCCCAGTGCTCGGCCAAGTAGTCCAGCAGCGAGTCTTGGCCGCTCTCCACGAAGCGGAACAGCTCGACGTAGGCCGGGAGTTCGGGCAGTGCCTCGCCCTCCGTCGGCCGGGCCATGCGGAGCGCGAGGTGGCGGAGCATGGTCGTTTTTCCGGCGCCGGGGTCTCCGACCACGACCATGCGCTGGTAGCGCTGGAGGGCGTCGACCGGCGCGTACGTAGGGGAGTTGATGCCCGAGTCGGCGGCTGGTGCCTGTCTGTGCACGCGGCCCTGGGCCTGTTCCCTCGCGGCGAGTTCCTCCTCGCGGACGAAGCGCAGCGGCTGCTGTTCCTGGACGCGGACCTGGACGTAGAGGCGGTCCAGGCGGAGGGGGCGGGACATGTCGAGGATGCGCAGGGTCGCCAACTCCTGTGCCAGGCGCGCGCAGTAGGCCGCCGCCTCGGCGACGAGGCTGCCGCGGCGGGCGGCCACCTGCTCCGCCGTCCGCGCCTGCTCCTGGTCGGCCTGTTGTGCCGCGCGTCTGCGGTCGCGCTCCGAGAGGCTCTGCTCGTGGGCCCACTCCTGCTCCCTCAGCCGCAGGTCCGCGTCGAACTGGAGCCGGATCTTCTCCTTCTCCAGCACCCGCGTCCGCCCCGTCTGCCAGAGCGCGACCCCGGCCGCGATCACGGCGACCGCCACTCCGACTACGGCCGTGATGACCGACGCGCCGTCCAGCGCGAGGGTCTGGCCGTCGACAGCCTCCAGCACGTCTCAATCCCCCGAGTCCCCCGCCCATCTGACGCTCCGTCGAATTCTGGCACCGGGCACACGTCCGTGGACCCCCTTTGCGCTACGACCGCGCTACGACGCCTCTGACGCCCGGCGCAGCAGGAGTTGGCGTTCGCGTTCGTTGCGCGCCAACGAAGCCGCTCGTACGAACTCCTCCCTCGCCTCCGTCGTACGGCCAAGCCGGAGCAGCAGGTCGCCGCGGACGCTCGGCAGCAAGTGGTAGTCGCGCAGGGCCGGTTCGGTGGCGAGGGTGTCGACGATCTCCAGTGCCGGGGCCGGGCCCTGCGCCATCGAGACGGCGACCGCTCGGTTCAACTCGACCACCGGGGACGGGGATCGGGCGGCGAGGAGGCCGTACAGGGTCGCGATCGTCGGCCAGTCGGTCTCGTCGTAGGTGTACGCGTGGGCGTGGCAGGCGGCGATGGCGGCCTGGAGGGCGTAGGGGCCGGGGGCGCCGGTGGACGTGGTGTCCGCGCGGCCGAGGGCGGTGATGCCGCGGGCGATGAGCAGGCGGTTCCAGCGGCGGCGGTTCTGGTCCTTGAGGAGGACGGGGTCGCCGTTCGGGGCGGTGCGGGCGGCCGAGCGGGAGGCCTGGAACTCCAACAGGGAGGCCAGGGCGTGCACTTCGGGCTCCTTCGGCATCAGGCCGGCCAGGAGGCGGGCGAGGCGGAGCGCGTCCTCGCAGAGGCTCGGGCGGAGCCAGTCGTCGCCCGCCGTCGCCGCGTAACCCTCGTTGAAGATCAGGTAGATGACGTCCAGGACGGAGCCGAGGCGGGCCTCTCGGTCGGGGCCGTAGGGGACCTCGAAGGCGACGTTCTTGGTGGCCAGGGTGCGTTTGGCGCGGACGATGCGCTGGGCGATCGTCGGTTCGGGGGCGAGGAACGCGCGGGCGATCTCGGGGGTGGTCAGGCCGCCGAGGAGGCGCAGGGTGAGGGCGGTGCGGGCCTCCGGGGACAGGACCGGGTGGCAGGTGGTGAAGACGAGGCGCAGGAGGTCGTCGTCGATGTCGTCGGGGGCCGGGGGTTCCTCGGGCGGGGCCGTCGTCTCCAGGGTGCGGCCGATCTCCTGGAGCTTGCGGGCGTAGTTCTCCCGGCGCCGGATCAGGTCGACGGCGCGGTGTCTGGCGGTGGCCATGAGCCAGGCGCCCGGGTTGTCGGGCACACCGTCCCTCGGCCACTGCTCCAGCGCGGCGACCAGCGCGTCCTGCGCGAGTTCCTCGGCGATGCCGACGTCGCGGACTATGCGGGCGACGGCGGCGATGATCCGCGGGGACTCGATGCGGAAGACGGTCTCGATGGCGCTGTGCGGGTCCGTGGCGTTGCCGTGCGGGGCTGCGGTGGGTTGTGATTCCGGAGTCACAACCCACCATGCAACACCCCCGGCGGCCTCAGACCAAGGAATGCCGGGAAAGGCCACGGACGACCGGGGAAGGCTCAGCCCTCCGCGATCTCCCGCACCTCGCACGTCACCGTCCAGAACTCCTCGTGCACCTTCAGGAACCGCTTCGTCCACTCGATCGCCTCGGCCATGTCCTTGCACTGCATGAGCGCGTAGCCGCCGACGACCTCCTTGGACTCGGTGAAGGGGCCGTCGGTCACGGAGATCTTGCCGCCCTCCCAGTGCACGCGGGCGCCCTGCGCGGTCGGAGTGAGGCCCGCGGTGTCGAGCATGACGCCGGCCTTGGTGATCTCCTCGATCAGCTCGCCCATGCGCTGCATCAGCTCGGCGCTGGGGCCCTCGGCGGGGGCGGTCTTCTCGTCGATCTGCACGAGGGAGAGGTAGCGGGGCATGGTGACTCCTCGGTTCGTTCTCTGACGTTCTCCGACCGGGCTCTTCCCGGCCTTTCAACCATGCGTCGAACGAGGGGCGACCGGATCGACACACTCGCCGGAACTCCCCGAAGATTTTTTCCTAGTCGAGTTCCGCCCCGAACGCCGCCTTCGCGTACGCCGCCCCGATCCCCCTCGGGCCGAAGACGAG
>NZ_JBLTJC010000635.1:0-3548 GCF_048158785.1 Streptomyces colwelliae
CCGCTGCTGGCCGCCGAGGAGCGGGCCGGGCGGACCGATCCGTACCGGTCGGTGGCCGCGCTGCTGCATCTGTGCGGCGTGCGGGGCTGAGCGCGCGCCACGGCGGCGCCGACGCGGCCGAGGGGCGCTCTGGAACGGTGGCAGTGGCTCAGGTATGACATCAGCGGCTCTCCTGAGTGGGGGAGGGGGACTTGCCGAGCGCGGTGCGTTGAGGTGCGGTGATGTGCGGAGGCGGCTCGGGGAGCTGCCGACCGATGGGGCCCGGGTGACGGAAGGCAGCCGGGAGTGGGGTGCGAACGGGCATCGGCGGTCCGCGGCTCCGCCCGACCCGTGGGCCCGCGGCGGCCGGCACCGTGGATCAGTCCTTGACCGCGCCGGCGGTCACGCCCGCGGCCACGTAGCGCTGGGCGAGGACCAGGAGGACGGCCGCCGGGATCGACGCGACGACGGCGGTGGCCATGATCGCGTTCCACTCCTGGTTGTTGTTGCCGATGTACTTGTAGATGCCGAGGGTGATCGGCCGCCAAGTACCGCCGCCGTCAAGAGTGTTGGCGAAGACGAAGTCGGACCAGGCCCACAGGAAGCTGAAGAGCGACACGGTGACCACCGCGTTGCGGCTCACCGGCAGCACCACGGACCGGAAGATGCGCCAGGTGCCGGCGCCGTCGATGCGGGCCGCGGAGATGAGTTCGCCGGGGATGCCCGACATGAAGGCCGTGAAGATCATCACGCCGAACGGCGCGGCGATGGTGGAGTCCGCGACGATCAGCCCCCACCAGGAGTTGAGCAGGCCGAGGTCGAGGAAGATGCCGTAGAAGCCCATCGCCATGACGATGCCGGGGATCATCTGGGCGACCAGCAGGGCGAGTCCGAGGGTTCCGCCGCCCAGTGGACGCAGTTTGGCCAGGGCGAATCCGGCCGGGGCGGCGAGGGCCAGGGTGAGGGCGACCGTGCCCAGGCCGATGAGCAGGCTGGTGCCGAGGTAGGGCAACTGGTCGTTCAGGACGGCCCGGTAGCCCTCGAAGGTGGGGTGCAGGGGCAGCAGGTCGGGCGGGGTCTTGCGCATGTCCTGCTGCGGGGTGAGGGACACGTTGATCATCCAGTACACCGGGAACAGCATCAGCGCGGTCAGCAGGACGCCGATGACGGTGTAACGGCGTTTTCCCGTACGGGACTTCATGCTTCCTGCCTCCTCTGGACGCGGATGTAGAGCAGGCCGAAGACGAGCGCGATGACGATGAGGATGTTGCCGACGGCCGCGCCGGGGCCGAACTTCGGCAGCAGCGTGCCGAAGCCGAGCTGGTACGACCAGGTCGCGAGGGTGGACGACGCGTCGCCTGGACCGCCTTTGGTCATGATCCAGATCAGGTCGAAGACTTTTAGCGTGTACACCAGCCCGAGGAGCAGGGTGATCGCCGAGACCGGGCGCAGTAGGGGGAAGGTGATGCGGCGGAACTGCTGCCAGGCGCCGGCCCCGTCCAGGGATGCCGCCTCGTACAGCTCCGCAGGGATGTTCTGGAGCCCGCTGTAGAGGATGACGAGGTTGAACGGGATGCCGATCCAGATGTTCGCGATGACGACCGAAGTCAGCGCCCAGTCCGGCGAGTTGAGCCAGTCCACTGGAGACACGCCCACGAAGTGCAGGGCGTAGTTGATGACTCCGGACTCGCTGTTGAACATCCACGACCAGGTCGACGCCGACACGATCAGCGGCAGCAGCCAGGGGATCAGGAACAGGGCGCGCAGGGTCCCGGCGAGCCGGAAGTGCCGGTTGAAGAAGACCGCGAGGGCGAGCCCGGCCGCGTACTGGAACGCGATCGACGCGAAGGTGAAGACCAGGGTGTGGCGCATCGCCGGGCCGAACGTGGGGTCGTCCAGGACGGTCCTGAAGTTGTCGAGGCCGGAGAAGGGGGCGTCCCCCTGCACGAACGACCGGACGGTGTAGTCGCGCAGGCTCAGGTCGAGGTTGCGGTAGAGCGGGTAGAGGTAGAAGGCGGCGAGGTAGACGACCAGCGGGGCGACGAAGGCCAGCGCGATCAGCCTGCTCCTACGGCGCTGTCGGCGCCGTAGGTTCGACGTGTCGTCCGTCTGTTGTCCGGTGCCGGTCGCCCCGGACCTGGCCGGGGACCGCTGCGAGCGGCGGTCGACGCGGGCGATGGTCATGGGTACTCCTGGATGCGGGTGGCGTGTCCCGGGCCGGCGGCGGTGTCCCGGCGGTGGCGATGTGGTTTCCGGAGAAGCGCGGCGGCCCGTGTCAGCCCTTGCTCGCGGCCGTCTGAGCGGCGTCGAGGGCCGCCTGCGGGCTCTTGCCGCCCGACAGGGCGTTCTGCACGGCGGTCCACATAGGCTGGGAGATCGTCGGGTACTTGGTGCCCAGACCACCGCTGGTGCGGCCGCGCGCCGCGGCCACCGCGCCGACCCACGGCTTCAACTCGGGGTTCTGATTGACCTGTTGGGCCTGCACCTGGGCGGTGGGTGCCACATACGTCAGGGTCGTGTCGGTGGTCAGCAGGTTCGCGGAGTTCGTCAGACAGGTGACGATCTTCTTGCTGACGTCGTAGCGGGAGGTGTCCTTCTGCACCGGGACGGTGACGAACTCGCCGCCGGTCGGCACCGGCGCCGAACCGCCGTTCTGCCCGGGGATGTTGATGACGCCGTACGCGAAGCCGGCCTTGTCCGCGTTGCCGAGCTGCCAGGTGCCGTTCTCGCTGAACGCGTAGTCGCCGGTGGCGAACTCCTGCCAGCTGGTGGTCTGGGTGTTCTGGAGCACGTCCTTCGGCGCGTATCCGCCGTCGACCCACTGCTTCCACAGCGACAGCGCGGCGACGCCCTTGTCCGAGTTGAGCTTGGTGAGGTCGCCGCCCGCGCCCCAGAACCACGGCAGGAACTGGAAGCTGCCCTCCTCCGTGTTGATCGCGGAGAAGGTGATGCCCTTCTTCCCGGCCGTCTTGACCTTCTCCAGCGCCGCCGTGAGCGAGCTCCAGTCCTTGACGGACGCCGGGTCGACCTGGGCCGCGGACAGGATCTTCTTGTTGTAGTAGAGCGCGAGGGTGTTGGCGCCGATCGGCACCCCGTAGGAGGCGTTGTCGATGACGCCCGCGCCGAGGATGTTCTTCTGGATCGACGATGTGTCGAGGCCGAGGTCGCTGGTCTTGTTGAGGATCCCCGCCTCCACGAGCGTGGAGACGACCGGGTTGTCCACCAGCATCACGTCGGGGGCGTTGCCCTGCTGGGCGGCGAGCAGCGCCTTGTTGCCCAGGTCCGTGGTGTCCATGCTGGTGCGCTTGACCTTGACCCCGGCGTCCGTGCCGCACTTGGTGACGAGCTTGCCCCACGCCGAGGAGGCGTCGAACTGCGGGTACGGGTCCCAGAAGTTGTACGTCCCGCCGGCCTTGCCGGAACCGGACGCGGAGGAGTCGGAACCGCCCCCGCAGGCGGCGACAGAGGTGAGCGCGCCGACGGCGGCTATGGCGGTGAGGAGGGTGCGGCGGGTGTTTCTCACGGTGACCTCGTTGTCTTGGTGCGGCTCGTAGGAGGGAGGCAGGGGG
>NZ_JBLTJC010000636.1:0-3538 GCF_048158785.1 Streptomyces colwelliae
CGAAACCGACATGTACAGCACGAAGGTGAAGGGAGATGGTCCCCAATGACACGGATCAGAGGCGCAGTCCTCGAACGGGTGGGTGACGCCGAGCCGTGGTCGAAGTCGACCCCGATCACGGTGGACGCGGGCAGCAGCGGCCGGGCCTGTTCGGGCGGGCGGATCTCGTCGACGACGACCGCGTGCAGGATGCCGCCCAACGAGTCGCGCCGGAACGGGGATTCACCGCTCAGCGCCGTGCACAGCAGCGCGCCCAGCGACCACAGGTCGGACGCGGGACCGGTCCGCACGCCCGACATCCGCTCCGGCGCGGTGTACTCGGGCGAGCCGACGAACACGCCGCTCTCGGTGAGGGTCGTGGCACCCGCGACCTGCGCGATGCCGAAGTCGGTCAGCACGACCCGCTCGGGGTCGGCCTCGTCGGTGGCCGTCTGCAACAGCACGTTCGCCGGTTTGATGTCCCGGTGCAGGACCCCCGCCGCGTGCGCGGTGCGCAGCGCGCCCAGGAGGGCGATCCCGATCCGCGCGGCCTCGGCGGCCTCGACCGGACCGCGGCCGGAGATCCGCTCGGCGAGCGACCCGCCGTCGATCAACTCCATGACGATGTACGGCCGTTCGTCCTGCTCGACGACGTCGTGCACGACGATGATGTGCGGGTGGCGCAGTTGCGCGACCGCCCGCGCCTCGCGCAGGGTGCGGTCGCGCTGCTGGCGGGCCTCCTCCTCGGAGAGGGAGTCGTCCTGGGCGATCTCCTTCACCGCGACCTGGCGGCCCAGGAGTTGGTCGGTCGCCCGCCACACGACGCCCATGCCACCGCGCCCGAGCCGCTTCTCCAGTCGGTAACGCCCGGCGATCACCCGGACGTTGTCCCCCTCGGTCCCCATGCGCACCATCATGACGCAACCCGGCGGCGGTCAGCCCGAGTTGGGACTCCAGCTCTGTAGGACCGACTTGAACTGCGCGCTCGTCTCGGCCCAGTCGGCGGCCGGGGACGACATGTAGATCGCGTACTCGATGCCGTCACGGGACGTGTACGTCTCTTCGGTGGCGCGTCGCGGCCCCGGGAAGGGGGTGTCCTTCGCCAGCGCGGTCCAGGTGTAGTCCCACAGGGAGCCCGGACGGTCGCGGTAGGTGTTCTCCTTCAGGGTCACCCGGTTGTAGTCGACCAGCTTCTGGAGCTGCACCTCCAGGTCCAGCTGGTGGGCGTACGCGGTGGGGAAGTCCGGTGAGGTGTCGAGGGCTATGCGGACGAAGTGCTCGCCGTTGTCGGGCGTGTAGTCGACCTGCTTGATGCTGCCGTCGTCGCTGACGCCGTAGACCTTCCGCTCCCAGCCCTTGGGGAGGGAGACGTCGAAGCCCCAAGGGTCGTGGTAGACCTCCCAGTTGGCGGGGATGGAACCCTGCGCCGGGGTCGGCGTGGCGTCGGTCCCGGTGGGACTCTGCGAGACGGGGGCGGAGGCGGCCGGGCCGCCGTCCTGCTCGCCATCCTGGTGCCACTTCTGCAATCCCAGCGCCGTACCGCCGCCGACGAGCGCGGCGACGACGACCACCAGGGCGACCGAGCGGAGCCGGCGCCGCTTCGGCGGAGCGGCGGGCGCGCCGGCCGCACCGGCGACGAGCGGCGTGTGATGGGTCGGCCCGGTCGCCGACGAGTACGGCGTCGTGCCCCCGGCCGCCGGCGGGTACGGCGTCGCACCCCCGGTCGCCGACTGGTACGGATTCGCGCCCCCGGTCGCCGACTGGTAAGGATTGGCGCCCGGACCCGGACCGAAGTCCTCCGCCAACCCGCCCTGCCGCGAGCCCACTTGCTGCGTCGGCAGCCACTCCTGAGCCGCTCGCGGGCGCCGCCCCTCGGCCGCCTCCGCGAGCAGCTGCTCGGCCTGGTCCGCGTCGGGCCGTAGCGCGGGGTCCTTGTTCAGCAGCGCGGCGATGACGGGCGCGAGCGCACCGGCGTACCGCAGTTCACCGGCGTCCTCCTCGACGACGGCCTGCATGGTGGACAGCGGCGAGGTACGGCGGAAGGGCGAACGGCCCTCGACCGCCGTGTAGAGCGT
The DNA here is from genome assembly GCF_048158785.1 of Streptomyces colwelliae. Taxonomy (NCBI): domain Bacteria; kingdom Bacillati; phylum Actinomycetota; class Actinomycetes; order Kitasatosporales; family Streptomycetaceae; genus Streptomyces; species Streptomyces colwelliae. The sequence goes on from NZ_JBLTJC010000636.1 coordinate 2,055, forward strand.
GGCGCCCAGCGCCCACAGGTCGGAGGACGGTCCCGGGTCGGCGCCGCGGACGCGCTCGGGGGCCAGGTAGTCGACGGACCCCACGACCTCTCCCGTGCGCGTGATGGTCGAGTCGCCCTCGATCTGCGCGATGCCGAAGTCGGTGAGCAGGACCCGCCCGTCCTGCCCGAGCAGCACGTTGCCGGGCTTGACGTCACGGTGCAGGACGCCGGCGGTGTGCGCGGCGCGCAGCGCGCGCACCACCCACACGCCGATGCGCGCGGCCTCGGCCGGTTCGATCCGGCCCTTCTCCTTGACCTCGTCGGCAAGGGAGTTGCCCTCGACGAGCTCCATGACGATCCATGGGCGGCCGTCGTGTTCGAGTACGTCGTGCACGGTGACGACGGCGGAGTGGTTGATCCGCGCGGCGGCGCGCGCCTCGGCGCGGGTGCGTGCCAGCAGCCTCGGCTGGTCGCTCTCGGACACGTAGAGCGCGGCCGTCAACTCCTTGATGGCGACGGCCCGGTGCAACACCTCGTCGTGCGCCCGCCACACCCGGCCCATACCGCCGCTGCCGATCGATTCGGCCAGCCGATAGCGCCCCGCGAGGAGCAGGCCCTGCATCTGATTCACGTTTCCCCGCAATGCTCTTGACAGGCTCAGCGTAAGGACCGGCCCTCCGGCAGGGAACCAGCGGGGTACCAAGGAGACCGCACTGTGACGGTTGTCGCTTCTGCGCCCGAACGGGAACCATCGGGCCTCGGCGCGCCGCCTCCGCAGGTCACCCGGTGTACTGATAGGTCGACGACGCCTGCTCGTACAGCCGTGTCACCTCGTCGCGTTGAGCCTCCGGGCCCCGCACCTGCACGATGTGGTACCGGCCGTCGATGAGGAACGCCATGTTGCGCACGAAGAGGTCGCCGCCCTGGCTGTCCGTCCAGGTGAACTGCCCCTCGGCCATGGTCTTTCCGCCCACCGTGATGGTCCGCAGCCCGGTCGCCGTGGCCCAGCTGGAGTTGCGGTACGGCTGCAACTCGCGCTCCTTGTCCCGCTGGTAGACCATCGGATCGCTGCCGTTCGCCGTGGCACTGTCCCGCCCGGCTACGACGATCAGCTCGAAGTCGCCGTGGGAGTAGATGACTTGGCCGCTCCCGTTCTTCGGCGTACGGGTCCAGCCCTTGGCTACGGCGACCTGGAACCCGGCGGAGTCCTTGCGCAGCACGAACCCGTCGCCGACGTTCGGATCGCTCTGTGTCTCCGTCGAACTGGCGGACTTGGAGGGCGTGTTGTGGGCACTGGGCGAGGTCTGATCGGGCTGCGGCTGACTGCTCGCGTCGGCCGAGGACTCGGTGGGCGCGGGACTGACCTCGCCCGCGGCCCCTCGCCGAGCAGTCGGTCGGCGTATCGGACGTCGGTCTCTCCATCGCGTACACACAGCTGAAGACCGGTGCCGTGATCACCCTGCGCGTGGAGCCGGGCACGATGACCGACGCGAACTGCGCGAC
>NZ_JBLTJC010000637.1:0-3506 GCF_048158785.1 Streptomyces colwelliae
CCCTTCGACCCGGCCGACCTGGTCAAGATGGTCGAGGAACGCTTCGCCCGCGGCAAGAAGTTCGCCGTCGTGTGCGTGGCCGAGGGCGGGCACCCCGTCCTTCGTGCCGCCGTTCCAGGCCGCGATCAGCTTGTCCTTGATGACCGTGTGGTCGGGGCCCTTGGGCAGGTCGCCGTGGACGAGGCCGTCGCCGGCGGCGGGGTTGCCGTCGAACTTCACCGCACCCCGGTAGAGGTCGATCTGCGCGAAGCAGCCCTCGTCCGGCACCGCGATGTCGAGCGAGTCGGTCTGGCCCTTCTTCACGGTCACCGTGTCGAAGTCGACGAAGACCTGCTGCCCGGAGGTGGCGAAGGTCGGGCCGTGGGCGATGTACGAGGCGAGCGAGGCGGTGCAGGTGGACGCGTTGCCGGCGGTGCGGACCTTGATGTGGATCTTGCCGTCGTCGGTGGGCTTCAGGTTCTGGTCGTCGACCTTGACGGAGGGGAAGAAGTCGGTGCCGTCCAGCGAGAACTGGCAGCCCTCGGTCTCGGTGACCGTACCGGCGCCCGAGCCGGGCTTGTAGTGGCCACCGGACTCCCAGCCGTCACCGCCGCCACCGTGGGCCCAGGCGCCGGAAGCGGCGCCGACGGATGCTGCGGCGAGGGCGAGGGAGGCGGCGCCCGTCCCCAACAGGCGACGCACAGTGACACGACTCGCTATGGACATACTTATCCCATCTTGGCCTGGCGAAAAGGAGTGGAGGAGCTGCGCAGCGAAGGAAACACCGGGCCCATTGGTCACATGCGCCACAGCGTGTGCACATCGTGGGTCCACCGGAAGATGACTGTCAACTTGCCTCGGGGCAGCGGGAGTTCGTCCCGGGGCAGCGGGAATTCATAAGGAGACCACGTGTCCGACCTGTCCTCCCGTGACCCGAACTGGTGGCGGCAAGCCGTCGTCTACCAGGTCTATCCGCGCAGTTTCGCCGACGCGGACGGTGACGGGCTCGGCGACCTCAAGGGCATCACCGAGCGCCTCGGTCACCTCGCCGCGCTCGGCGTCGACGCCCTCTGGCTCAGCCCCTTCTACCCTTCCGAACTCGCCGACGGCGGATACGACGTCGCCGACTACCGCGACGTGGACCCGCGCCTGGGCACGCTCGACGACTTCGACGCGATGGTCGCCGAGGCCCACCGGCTGGGCCTGAAGGTCATGGTCGACATCGTGCCCAACCACACCTCGCGGCTGCATAGTTGGTTCCAGGAGGCGCTCGCCGCCCCGCCCGGTTCCGCCGCCCGCGACCGGTACGTCTTCCGCGAGGGCCGCGGCGCGGACGGCCAACTCCCGCCCACCGACTGGCCGTCGGTCTTCGGCGGCAGCGCGTGGCGGCAACTCCCCGACGGGCAGTGGTACTTGCACCTCTTCACCCCCGAACAGCCCGACCTGAACTGGGACAACGAGGAGGTCAGGGCCGACTTCCGCACCACACTGCGCTTCTGGTCCGACCGAGGAGTCGACGGCTTCCGAGTGGACGTGGCCCACGCCCTGGTCAAGGACCTCACCGAGCCGCTCCGCGACATCGGCCCCCTCGCGGCGAACTCCGAGGCCGTCCTCGACGACCTCCCGCCCGGCACCCACCCCTACTACGACCGGGACGCGGTCCACGAGATCTACCGGGACTGGCGGCGTACGGTCCTCGACACCTACACCCCGCCCCGCATGGCGGTCGCCGAGGCCTGGGTACCGGCCGCCCGCCGCGCCCTGTACGCCCGCCCGGACGAACTCGGCCAGGCCTTCAACTTCGAGTACCTGGAAGCTGGTTGGGACGCGGACGAACTCCGCGAGGTGATCACCGGCTCGCTCGCCACGGCCCGCGCGGCAGGCGCCTCGGCCACCTGGGTGCTGTCCAACCACGACGTCGTACGACACGCCTCGCGCCTGATGCTGCCCCCGGGCACGGACCCGAACACCTGGCTCCTGTCCGACGGTCACGAGCCACCCGTCGACGCGACGGCCGGCCTGCGCAGGGCCCGCGCCGCGACGCTGCTGATGCTGGCGCTGCCCGGTTCGTCGTACGTCTACCAGGGCGAGGAACTCGGACTGCCCGAGGTCGCCGACCTGCCCGTCGAGGTCCTCCAGGACCCCGTCTGGGAACAGCAGGGCCACACCCGCAAGGGCCGCGACGGCTGCCGGGTACCCCTGCCGTGGACGTCGGCCGGTCCGTCGTACGGCTTCGGGGCGGGGCCCGCGTGGCTGCCGCAGCCGGCGAGTTTCGCGTCGTACGCCGTCGAGGCACAGGACGGGACCGAGGGCTCGACGCTGGAGCTCTACCGCACCGCACTCCGCCTGCGCCGCAAGCTGCTCGACGGGGAGGAGCTGACCTGGGCCGCGGACAGCCCGCCCGGGGTGCTGCACTTCGCGCGCTCCGACGGCTGGCGGTGTGTCACCAACCTGTCGGCCGTGCCGGTCGCCCTGCCGCCGGGAGAGGTGCTGCTGAGCAGCGAACCGGCGGCAGGCGACGGGGAGTTGGGATGGCTGGCACCCGACACGACCGTGTGGCTGGGGGTGTAGCGCGCTCGGTGGCGCACTCACCCCACGGTCGGGGTCTGGGTGGCGCTGGGTGACGCCTCGCCCGGCAGGACCGGTGGCTGGGTGGTGCTGTTCACCGGCGGGGTGAGCACCACCTCCGGCTGGCCCGCGGCCGGGGGCGGCGGGGTCAGGTCCACGGCGGGCAGCTTCGGCGGGGTCGTCTCCTGGAAGAGGACCTGGCTGAAGTTGACCAGGCCGGTGTCCTCCATCACCGTGATGTGGTCCAGAACGGTCGCGTTGGCCTGATTGGCCAGGGCCCGCACCAGGGTGTTCTCGGTCGTTCCGCGGATCTTCGCGATGGTCGCGAAGATCGAACCGTGTGTGACCCGCAGGATGTTGGCGAAGTCCGTGTCGAACTGCTTGCCGCTGTCCCCGTTGAGTGTGTTGATGAAGCCCTGCTGCTGCGGGCTGGGCTGGTTCGGGATCGTGATGTTGAGCATGGGCGCGATCTTGCGGACGGTGGTGTCCAGCGCCGCGTGCCCGTCGATGAGGTGCTTGCTCGCGGTGATGACCGCCGGGCTCGCCCCCTTCTTCAGTCCCATCTGGCCGACGGGGTACTCCCACAGCCCTGCCGCACGCACCTTGACCACGAAGTCGCGGTCGGCCTCGGTCAGTGGCCCCCACTGCGTGTTGGCGATCACGCGTGCGGGCGCGCTGGAGACCGTGGTCACGCCCAGCATGGCCGGATAGGCGAGGGCGACGAGGGTCAGGCTGAGGGCGCCGCCCACAACCATCGTTCCCGTCGCGTTCCGCGAAAAGCGCACCGTACCTCCTGTGTCGTGGACCGCCCGTCGGCGGTACGGACAGTCAGAAGTACGGATCGGGGAAGCGTTCGAAGTCTTTGGTTTTGGTAAAGCCGGAGTGGGGCGCGTCACAAGTGACGGACAGCTACTCCGGTTGCCGACCGGGTTGGGGGTGAGGGTTGTTGGGGGTGAGGG
>NZ_JBLTJC010000638.1:0-3474 GCF_048158785.1 Streptomyces colwelliae
CAGCGCGTCCGTCCAACCCGCCGCGTACGCCCGGGACTCCCGCGTGAGCAACTCCTCGTACAGCCGGTCGAGCAGGGTCGTGCGGTCGGGGGCGGGGGAATGCAGGAGGTGGGCGAGGCGGGTGTAGGTGTCGATCGGCTGCTGCGGGGAGTGACTCGTGCCAGTCGCCATGTCGTCGTCCTGCTTTCCTGTCTGTCCGCTCGGCTGGTGGTACAGGTGGCGCTCCTGGTGCGCTCGAAGCGTCGGTTCGAACTAGTGTACGAGTAATCTTGCGGTGGTGTTTCGTGTTTGCCGAAGACAGTTGACCGCTCAGCGGTCCGGACCTGCGGAGATACGGGGTGCGGTGGCAGTTGTGCCAGGTTGGTGAAGTAGGATCCGGCCGTTCTCCCGTCGGTGAATGAAAGGTGAATTACCAGGCCCGGTGAGGCATTTGGGGCCTGGCTACGACGGTGGGCGGCGATGGGGCGGCCGTCCTCGCGCTGGGGGGCGCGGTGGGGCAGGGACGAGAGCAAGGCCTACGGGGTGGATGGGAACGCGAGCAACGCGCGGCAGACGCATGTGATCGACTGGCTTGAACAAGCCCCCGATCTTCCCCATCTCATCGCCCGCCTGTCCGAACTCGTCCTACGGCTCGGCCATGCCCCCGACGACCTGGTGATCCTGCCCCGCGCCGAACTCGACCGGCGTGAACTCGCCGCCTACAGCGCGGGTTGGGCCGACGTCGTCGAGGAGCAACTCCCGGCCGTGCGGCGGGCGTACGAGCAACGGATCACCGCCGCCTACCTCCAGGGGCAGGAGGACGCCCGCACCGGGCGCCGGCCGCGCCGGGTGCGGGATCGCGATCACGTCGGTGGTGACGTCATCCAGTTGCCGTACGTCCAACTGCTGAGTCCTCCGCCCGAGTTGACGCGAGTAGAAGAGCGCGGGGAACAGGAGCGGGGCGTGGCGGACGGCCCTCGGGGCCAGGTGGAACCCGATATCGGCCTCGATGCCGATGCCGATGCCGATGCCGATACGGATACCGACCCCGACCCCGACATCCTTGTCACCGCCCGCGATGTGCGGGAGAAGCGCGCCGCACCCGCCGAACGGCGTTCGGTGGTACGGCGCAACGGGCGGCCCAGCGTGCCCCCGCTGACCGCCGGAACCGGGCGCGACAAGGGACGTAGAGCGGAGTCGGCCGAATCCTCGCCCGCCCAGCCCGGCACCATCCGGAGCGAGGGACGCCCCAGGCTCTCCGCCAAGGCCCGTGCCCTCGCTGATGAGTTGGAGGGCCGGGCCTCCGGCGGGCGCCGGGACGGGGAGACTGGGCCGGCTGACTGACAATCAGCCGAAGAACCGGGCCAGTTGGACCGTCGACGGTGCCGCGTCCGCAGCCGGCGTCTCCTCCTGACCCGCCTCACCCGGCGTCTCCTCGCCCCCGGTGTCCGTGCCGTCGTACGACGGACGCGGTACCGGTGCCGGTGGGTCCGGCTGGTCGCCCTCCTCCGAGTTGACGGAGGCGAACATCCAGTTGGCGGCGGCGAGATGGTCCACGGCGGCGGCCAGCAGATGGTCGGTCACCGACCAGTCGGCGGCCTCGCCGTGCAGCTCCCGGTTGAGGGCGCTGTCGTGCGGCAACTGCCTGATGAGCACGGTGAGTCGGCGCGCGGAGAGCCGGTCACGGTGCCAGTCGAGCAGATCGATGCCGTAATAGCGGAGCAGGTCCGCTTCGAGGGCCTCGGCGTGTTCGTCGACGAACCCGACGAGGCTCAGCCTTCCCCCAGGCCGAGCCCGGTCTCCTTGCCGTAGGCCTCCAGGATGGCGGCGATGTCCTGCATCGTGACCTCGTGCTGCTCGAAGCGGGTGAACTGCTTCTCGCCCAGGAGGAGTCGGAGCAGCCCGTCCACGTCGTTGTCGTCGAGCTTGCGCAGCGCCTTGGCGGTGGCGCGGGTCAGCTCGGTGGGGAGGGTGTAGCTCTCGGTGTCGAGTTCGAACGACCAGGTGCGGCCGAGGGCTTCGAGCCGCTGGGCGCGGGCCGCGTTGACGTCGAAACGAGCCATGGCGATGAGTACTCCTTAAACAGGCGAACGGGCGAACGGGCGAACAGGTGCTTCGGAAAAGGGGAGTTGGGCCCGGGGTGGGACAGACGGGCCCGCCTGTCCCACCCCGGTGGGTCAGGACGCGGCGTACGCGGCGTCCTTCATCACGAAGCTGGCCAGCGGCGAACCGTCGGCCGCGGACATCGCGCTGAACGTGATGCCGAGCTGGGCCGCCGACTTGCGGGCCAGCTTGATGTCGTCCGACGCGGTGACCTGGCCGCGCGGGATGCCGAAGCGGTACGTCACCGTCGAACCGTCGCTCGCCCGGACGTCCGTGAACTCCAGCCCGAGCGCGCGCACATCGGCGAACGGCCGGTCGGCGATGTCGTACTGGTAGACGCCCGTCGCGCCGGTCACCGCGCTGACCCCGCCGCCGCCCATGAAGAACGGCAGCGTGTCCTCGTTGAACTGCATCAGCGAGAACTTCAGGGTCAGGTCGCGGTCCGAGTACACGAAGTGCACCGGGCTGACGGCCTGCCACACGTCGACCGGCTCCAGCTTGTCCTTCTTGCTGAAGGTGACGCCGTCGCCGGAGGTGAACCCGAGGTTCTTCCAGGTCGCCCAGTCGGTGGCGGGGTCGGTGGAGAAGGTCGACGGGACGTCGGTGTCGGCGGCGGCGACGTAGAGGCGGCCTACGCCGGCGATGCGGATCTCGGAGGAGTTGGTTCCTGCCATGGGTGAATCTCCTTGTTCTCAGGGTGAGTTGAGATGGGGTGCTGCCGTACTCGGGAGGTCCGGGTACGAAGAAGGCCCCGCCGGGGGGTGGCGGGGCCTTCGGTCTGTGGGGCGCGGAGCGTCCGGGAGATCGGTGGGGTGGATCAGTAGACGTCCACGTACACCTTCATCACCGTGACGTAGCGGTTGGCCGCGGAGTAGAGGTAGTCGGGCAGCCAGCGCGGGCCGTCCTGCTCCTCGACCTCGGTGACGAGGTTCGTGCCGTACTTGTTGTTCGCCATCGCCAGTACGGCCTGACGGGCGTCGTTGGCCAGGACGTGCGCGGCCTGCTTGGTCGGGCCGTACACCTCCAGCTCGATCAGCGGCTGGTCGACATGGCGTTCGCCGACCCAGGCGCCGCCGCGCCGGTTGACGAACACGGCGGCGGCCGTGCCGTCGAAGCCGGTCGGCGCCTGTACGGCGACGATCGCGCCGGAGAGCCGGGAGTCGTCCTCCAGGATGTCGACGATCATCGCCTCGACGTCCGGGAAGGCGCTCGGTGGAGTGGGTGTGGTCATGCCGGGTCACCTCGGGGCAGCTTCGGGAGGGCGTGGTTCACCGGCCCCTGCGGAGCGGGAAAGTCCACTCTGCTGCGGAACGCGGCCGCCGCCGGTGGCGTGTATGTGCGGGTCGGCGGCACCGAACTGGAGGACCTGCTCCAGGACTTGATGCGGCAGTT
>NZ_JBLTJC010000639.1:0-3442 GCF_048158785.1 Streptomyces colwelliae
GCGCAGCCACCAGGGCGTTGGAGAGCCGCAACAGCGACGACGAGCCCGAATGGATCAGCTACTTCGACGAGACCGAACTTGCCGCCGAGGCCGCGCACTGCTTCCGTGACGTCAACAGCGCACGGCATTCTCGGCGCTGTACAGAAACTCGATCTCGGTGAGTGGGCAGCGGGCGATCAGGCCCTCCTCCAAGGGCTTCTCCCACCGGGCGCGCACCGGCAGTTCGAGGACGCGGACCAGGGCGCTGGTGTCGATGAGGTAGGCGGCCGCGCTCATCGACGGTAGTTCTCCTTGTCCAGCAACAGGTCGAAGTCACCCTCGTCGGCGCGGGCCGCGAGGCGAGCCAGGGCGAGCGCACGCTTCTTGCGTTCGACGCCCTCCTTGAGCGCGGCGGTGACCGTGTCCTTCTTGGTCTTGGTCCCGAACGCCATGGCCGCCTCCGCCAGGAGTTCCTCGTCGATGTCGATCAGCGTCCTGGCCATGGGGACCTCCTGGACATACGAATCGAGTTCGAGTATCTCCGCACCGGCCCCCACCTCCGCGAAAGCGACCACCCCCACCGCCTGACGCATCCATGAGACCGCCCTTGCCAAGCGCTAAATAGAGTGATTCATTCGATCCGCAAGTGAATGGATACACGTCAAGCGCGAGGAGAGACCCGTGGCCGCTGTCACCCTGGGCGAGGAGCCGATCACCGTCGAGCAGTTCGTCGCGGTCGCCCGCCACGGCGCCCGGGTCGAGTTCGACGCCACGTACGTCGACCGCGTACGCAAGTCCCGCGCGCTGGTGGAGCGCTTCCTCGCCGAGAACCGCCTGGTCTACGGCGTCACCACCGGCTTCGGTGACAACGTCACGGAGGTCATCGACCCGGCCGACGCCGAGCGGCTCCAGCGCAACATCGTCCGCTCGCACGCCGTGTCGGTCGGGGAGCCGTTGCCCGTCGAGGTCGTCCGGGCCATCGCGCTGATGGAGTTGGTCGGGCTCGGGGAAGGGTTCTCCGGTATCCGGTTCGAGACGCTGGAGCTGATCCGGCGGATGCTCAACGCCGGGGTCACGCCGCACGTCCCCGGGGAGGGTTCCGTAGGTTATCTGGCCCCCGAGGCGCACATGGCGCTCGTCCTGCTGGGCGAGGGCCGGGCCTGGTACGGCGGCGAACTCCTGCCCGGCGCCGAGGCGTTGGCCCGCATCGGGGAGCGGCCGGCCCAACTCGCCTGCAAGGAAGGGCTGTCGCTCACCAACGGGACCCACTCGGTCACCGCGATCGCTGTCCTCGCCGCCCATGACGCCGAGGTCGCGGCGACCACGGCCGACGTGGCCGCGAGCCTGTCCGTGCAGGCGCTCAGGGGCACGGTCCGTGCCTACGACGCCCGGTTGCAGGCCCGCAAGCGGCACCCGGAGCAGGCCGCCGTGGCCGAGAATCTACGACGGCTGACCGCGTCCAGCGCGATCAGCGCGGAGTTCCTCGATCACCGGCTTCAGGACGGGCTCTCCCTGCGTGCCGTACCGCAGATCCACGGCGGTGCGAAGCGGGCGCTCGCGCAGGCCCGCGAGGTCATCGTCGAGGAGTTGCACTCCGTGGGCGACAACCCGGTCATCCACCCCGAGGGCGAGGACGGGGTGGCGCTGAGCGGGGCGAACTGCGACAGCACGTACGTCGGCATCCAGGCCGACACCATGGTCAACGCGATGACGGTCCTGGCCAAGGTCTCCGAACGCCGCACCGACCGCATGACCAACAGCAACTTCAGCGAACTGCCCGCCTTCCTGGTCCGCGAGCCCGGCCTCAACAGCGGCTACATGATCGCCCAGTACACGGCCGCCGCCCTGACCATGGAGCTGCGCGGCATGGCGGTACCCGCGTCCGCCGACAGCATCACCACCTCGGCCAACCAAGAGGACGCGGTCAGCAACGCCTATCTCGCCGCCCTGAAGGCTTACCGCGCGACGCGCAAACTCGCCTACGTCATAGCCATCGAGCTGATGTGCGCCACACAGGCCCTCGACCTCCTCGTCCCGCTCACACCCTCACCGGCGGCGGAGGCGCTGCGCGCCAGGATTCGGGTGGCCGTACCGACCGTCGACGAGGACAGGGGGTTCCACACCGACATCGAGCACATCGCCGAACTCGTGCGCGGCGGGGACGTGTTGAGGGTCGTAGAGGGTGTCGTGGGAGCGCTGCACCGCTGAGGGGGCGGTCACGCCTCAGGCGTGGCGTGCGTGAGGTATTCGGCGGCCCACCCGATGAATCCTTCGTCGTCGTCCACGACACACGGCCAGCGCTCGGCCAGCGCCGCCACGACGAAATCGGCAACGTCCGCCGACCGGAAGTCGACGACGAAAGCGGCCCAGTCGCCGATGAGCCCCGCGACGAAGGTCAGCTCGTGCGACTCGTACTCGCTCCCCAACTCACCTTCCACGTCTGGTTCGATCCAGGCGACGGATCCCTCGTGCACCACGGTCATGCGTCCCGCACGGATGTCCACAGCGCCTCCGCGCGCGAGCAGTCGATCTCGCACGTCCTCGACGATCGCGTCGCGCGGAAGAAAGGCGATCAACGACCTCACGGCGTCACCGACCCGTCGTCGAGAGGCCTTCGACCTCGGCTCACCGCTTTCACAGCCGCCCCTCAGACCCCGTCCAGCCACCCCTCAGGGCCACCGGGTCTCATCTCCCTGTACGGGGTGATCCGATCCCGGCGCGGACGGGAGGACGTCATGTTTTTCATCGTGTTGGTGCTGCTGGCCCTGATCGTCGGCGGGGCCGTCGTCTTCGGCAAGAGGCAGGCGGGGGGCGGGAGTTCGCGGTTCGGATACGGTGCCGGGTCCGGGGTGGCGCAGCAGACCTACGACGCCGATGCCGACGCCGGCGCGGAGGCCACCCGCTGGGTGGAGCGGCTCGGCGGGAGTCTGTCCACGCTGGACGCCGGTGGGAACACCGCCGCCCGGCAGGCCCTCGCCGACGCCGCCGAGCGGCACCGTGCCGCCGAGGGTCAACTCGCCGTCGCCTACTCGCCGTTGCAGTACGGGCTCGTGACGCAGACCGCCATCGAGGGGCTGCATCACATCCGTACCGCCCGTGGCGCGCTGGGACTCGACCCGGGGCCCGAGTTGCCCGCGCAGGGTGCCGGAGGACAGGTCACGGTGGGCGGGCAGACGTACACCGCGTCCGCGCGGCCCGGCGCGAACACGCCGTACTACTACCCCGGCGGGGTCGTCAACGGCCGTTCCATGGGCGGGGGTTGGTACAGCACGCCCTGGTGGAAGACCGCGCTCGTCGCGGGTGCCGCCGGTGTCGGTGGCATGTTGCTCGCGGACGCGCTGTTCGACGGCTTCCACCATCACGGGCCGCACGGTGGGATGTTCGGCGGTGGGCCGGGCGGAGACGGTCACGGTGGGTTCGTCGCCGAGACAGCCCTCGGCGATCCGGAACGCGTCGGCCGTCC
>NZ_JBLTJC010000640.1:0-3410 GCF_048158785.1 Streptomyces colwelliae
GGCCCCGCGACCTGGTCGGCATCGGCATCGGACCGTTCAACCTCTCGCTGGCCGCCCTCGCCCACCCGCTCGCCGAACTCGACACCGCCTTCTACGAACAGCGCCCCGGCTTCGACTGGCACCCCGGCCTGCTCATCGACGGCGCCACCGTCCAAGTCCCCTTCCTGGCCGACCTGGTGACCCTCGCCGACCCCGCCAGCCCCTGGTCCTTCCTCAACTACCTCAAGGACCGCGACCGCCTCTTCCCCTTCTACTTCGCCGAGCGCTTCCACATCCAGCGCGCCGAGTACGACGCCTACTGCCGCTGGGTCGCGGGCAGCCTCCCCGGACTCCACTTCGGCCACCAGGTCGACGCCGTCCGCTTCAACCCCGAACGCGACGTGTTCGAGGTCGACTTCACCCAGCTCGACAGCGATGGGGAAGCGGAAGCCCTCGGGCGGACGTACACCAAGAACATCGTCCTCGGCGTCGGCACCGCCCCCTACGTCCCCGACCCGCTCAAGCCCCTCGTCGAAGCCCCCGGCGTCCCCGTCATCCACGCCGCCGACTACCTCGCCCACCGCGAAACGTTTCTCGCCGCCGAGCACATCACCGTCATCGGCTCGGGACAGACCGGCGCCGAGGTCTTCCTCGACCTGCTCCGCCACCGCCCCGCGGGACACGAGAAGCTCCACTGGATCGGCCGCAGCGAGGCCTTCGCCCCCATGGAGTACTCCAAGCTCGGCCTGGAGCACTTCACCCCCGACTACACCCGCTACTTCCACTCCCTTGCCGAACCCGTCCGCGACCGCCTGGTCACCTCACAGTGGCAACTCCACAAGGGCATCGACGCCGACACCATCGCCGCCATCCACGACGAGCTCTACCGCCGTACGATGCACGGCGGTTGGCCCGACGCCGTCCTCACCCCCGGCGTCCGCGTCCGCACGGCGGGCAGGATCGCGACGACCAAGGTCGAGCTCCACCTGGAACACCTCCAGCAGAACACCCGCTCCCGCCTCACCACCGACGCCGTCGTCCTCGCCACCGGCTACCGCGAACGCCCCCTCGGCCGCATCCTCGCCGGACTCGACCCCTACCTGCGCCGCGACAGCGCCGAACGCCCGCGTATCGACGACCAGTTCAGGCTCGTCCTCGACCCTTGCGTCACCGGCTCCGGCTGCCAGGTCTACGTCCAGAACGCCGAACTCCACACCCACGGCGTCGGCGCCCCCGACCTCGGCCTCGCCGCCTGGCGCAGCGCCACCATCCTCAACTCCCTCACGGGCAAGGAGCCTTATCCCCTTCCCGGCCGAACGGCCTTCACCACGTTCGGTCTTGACCCCCAGGCCCAGATCCCCACGGCCCGCCAGGCCACCCGCACTCTCACCCCACTCGTCGAAGGACGCTAGAAAGGGGCCCGGCGGCAACCAGAACCGCCGGACCCCTCAGAAAACCGAACGCGTTAGAAAACCGGCGTCCCGTTCCGCGTCAACTTCCAGTCCACGGACGCGAAGTCAGCCGGATCCAGCACACCCTTCGCGGTCACCCACTCCGCGATCCGCGTCCGGATCTCCGTCGACTCCGCCCACACCTCGGTCGCCGACGCCACATGCGGGAACGCACCGCCGCCGTTCGCCCGGTAGTTGTTCACCGCCAGCACGAACTGCTGCGCGTCGTCCAGCGCGGCACCGTTGTAGGTGAGGTTCTTGATCCGCGAACCCGCCGCCTGCGCGATGTCGATGTCGTACGAGAACCCGGACACGTAGTCGTAGTTGTAGTCCGGACGGCCGTTCGCGTTGGTCAACTTCTCCGTGTCGATCACCGAGTCGGCGGCCGTCTGCACGAAGTACTCCGCCGAGTACTCCAGGTACGCCCGCACCTGAGCACCCGTCAGCAACTTCGCGACCAGCGTGTTGTCGTACACGTACAGACCCGACAGATCCCGGATCGTCACGTTGCCCGCCGGGATCTCCGAGGTCCGCGAGAACGGCGACGCCTGCGCGATCACCGGCAGCGACGCGTACGCCGTCCCCACCAACGCCGCCTTCACCACGTCCTCCTGGACCTTGGTGATGAGGTCGATGATCGGAGCGTCCTTGTACCGCGCGTCGACCGTCGTCAGCGTCGCCGTCGCCGTACCGACCACCTGGTTGACGTACTCCACGACCAGCGCGTGCTCGTCCTTCAGCAAGCGCGTGATCTTCGGATCGTCCGCGACCGTCTTCGCGTCCCGCAGCGACGCCGTCACCGACTCGACGGTCCAACGCCCCTTCTCGAAGACCAACTCGAAGTCGAACACGCTCAACCGCTCGGCGTAGCACAGCGGTTCGGACAGCACGACGGTCTTGCCCGTCGCCGTGTTCGTGACCTTCAACTCGGGGATCTCCACATGCGCGTGGCCCACGAGAATCGCGTCGATCCCCGGCACCTGCTGCGCGACGAGCGCCGCCGAGTTCTCCACGTACGGCAGCTGATCACCGTACGACGACGTCCCCGACGACCCGGAGTGCGCCGACACGACGACGACATCCGCCCCCATCGACTTCAGCTTCGGCACCCACTTCGCCGCCTGCTCCTCAAGACCCGGGAACGTCAACTTCCCCTGCACATACGCCTTGTCCCAGATCGCGATACCCGGGTTCGTCAGCCCGAGCACCGCCACCTTCACCGGCGGCGCACCCGGCACACGGAACGTCTTGATGAAGTACGGCGGGAACGCCGGCTTCAGCGTCTTCGCGTCCAGCGCGTTCGCCCCGAGCAGCGGGAAACGGCACTGGTCCTCGAACTTCCGCAGCGTCTCGATGCCGTAGTTGAACTCGTGGTTGCCCAGCGCCGCCGCGTCGTACCCGATCGCGTTCATCGCCTGCGCCATCGGGTGCACCGGCCCGCCCTTGGCGGTGATCGGGTCCACCTTCGCGAAGTAGTACGTCAGCGGAGTGCCCTGGATCGTGTCGCCCGCGTCCAGCAGCAGTGTGTTCCGCCGCCCCTTCTCCTGGCGGATCTGGTTCACCAGGGTCGACACCCGCGCCAGACCCATCGCGTTGCCCTTGGCGTCGGAGTACTCCGCGTCCTTGAAGTAGTCCCAGTTGAAGACATGCCCGTGCAGATCCGTCGTCCCCAGCACGGTCAGCGAGTACCGCTTGGCGGGCTTGCCCGGCTTCTTCTTCTCCGCGGCCTGCGCCGCCGGAGCCGCCGCCGCACCGGCCAGCGCGACCCCCGCACCCGTCACGGCGGACTTCTTCAGGAACTTCCGGCGGTTCAAGGGCATGTCTGGCTCTCCTCGGGAAACGGTCAACGACGCGCGTAGATTCTTACTCGCTTCTTACCGCACGCGACAGATCCCGCAGGTTTCGATCTGATGACCACCAGACCGCACACCTGACAGAGTGGGACGTATGACCACCCCCGCCCCGGACGACCACCAACCC
>NZ_JBLTJC010000641.1:0-3370 GCF_048158785.1 Streptomyces colwelliae
GCCGAAGGGCGGCCGGTGCTCACAGGCACCGGCCGCCCTTCGGCGTCGTAGAAAGCAGAAACAAGAACGGGACCGGGACCAGTTACCCGGCGTCGCCCGCGTCCGCCGAGATCAGCCCGCGTCCGCGGAGATCAGCTCACGGCACCGCTTCACGTCCGCCGCGATCTGCTCCAGCAGGCCCTCCAGCGACTCGAACTTCGCCTGGCCGCGCACGAAGGCGAGGAAGTCGACGGCGACATGCAGGCCGTAGAGGTCGAGGCCGACGCGGTCGATCGCGTACGCCTCCACCGTGCGCTCGGTACCGTCGAACTGCGGGTTCGTGCCGACGGAGATCGCGGCCGGCATGGCCTCTCCCTCGACATGGAGGTAACCGGCGTAGACGCCGTCCGCCGGGATCGCCGTGTGGGGCAGGGTCTCGACGTTCGCCGTCGGGAAGCCCATCTCACGGCCGCGCTGGGCGCCCCGCACCACGACACCCTCCACCCGGTGCGGGCGGCCGAGAATCTCGCGGGCGCCCTCGACGTCGCCCTCGGCGACCAGGCGCCTGGTCAGTGTGGAGGAGAAGGGCTCGCCGCCGCCCGCCGCACCGCTCACGTAAAGATCCACCACCTCTACCTCGAAGTCGTATGTCCTGCCCTGCTCGATCAGGAAGGCCACATTGCCCGCGGCCTTGTGGCCGAAGCGGAAGTTGGGGCCCTCGACGACCGCCTTCGCGTGCAGCTTGTCCACCAGGACCTTGACCACGAAGTCGGCCGGGGACAGCTTGGAGAACTCTTTCGTGAACGGCAGGATCAGCGCCGCGTCCACGCCCAGCTCGGCCATCAGTTCGGCACGGCGGTGGTGCGGGGCGAGCAGCGGCGGGTGGCTGCCGGGGCGCACGACCTCGCTGGGGTGCGGGTCGAAGGTGACGACGACCGAGGGAACGCCCAGCTCACGGGCGCGCTCCACGGCATGCCGGATGATCAGCTGGTGCCCGCGGTGGACCCCGTCGTAAGAACCGATGGTGACGACGCTGCGCCCCCAGTCCTCAGGGATGTCCTCCAAGCCACGCCAGCGCTGCACTGTGACCGCTCCTCATCGAACCCGTGTCCGTATGTAGACCTGTGTCGTTGACCTCTTACGCAGGTCTAAGGGTGCCATGCCGGGGGCCTGTGGCCCGCATCGACATAGAGGCTGTGACCGGGCGCACGTACGGAACACGGGATGCGCGGCCTATACGGGGACGCCGACTCCCGCCAGGTTCTCGATCATGCGGCGCGTGCTGGGTCCGACCACCGCCGCCCAGTCCTCCGGGGTGTCGGCCAGCCAGCGGGCCATCAGGGCCGCGAAGCCGGGCACATGGCGGCCCAGGTCGACGAGCCCGCGGTCGAAACGGGTCGCGCCGGCGGGGGTGCGGACGAGCAGCCGGCCGGTGCGGTGGACGAGGTCGCGGATCTCGTCGTCGTCGCGCCGGCCGGCCGTGCGCAGGAGCGCGTCCAGTACGGCGGGGTCGTGCTCGTGCGTGAGCAGGAACTCCAGGAGTTCGCGGCGCAGGGGGCGCGAGGCCGGGGTGCCGGGGGCGGCGAGCACGGCCGCGAGGGCGGTCCGCACCGACGCGGGTCCGCCGTCGAGGAGGCCGGTGACCAGGGGGAACAGGAGGGCGCGTGCGGTGGGGCCGTGGTCGAGGCACCGGTCGACGTAGACGCCGAGGTGCG
The DNA here is from genome assembly GCF_048158785.1 of Streptomyces colwelliae. Classification (NCBI taxonomy): domain Bacteria; kingdom Bacillati; phylum Actinomycetota; class Actinomycetes; order Kitasatosporales; family Streptomycetaceae; genus Streptomyces; species Streptomyces colwelliae. The sequence goes on from NZ_JBLTJC010000641.1 coordinate 1,695, forward strand.
CGGCCGTCTCCGGCCACCGTACGGCGGTCTCGCGCACCAGGGCGGCGGCCCGGCGGGCGAGGGCCGGGGTCGCGACGTCGGCGAGCGTGCGCACCGCCTCGCTCGCGTGCGGTCCGTGCAGGCGGGCGCGGAAGGCTTCGAGGACCGGTTCAGGGTGCGTGGTCAGCGCGGCGGCCAGCGCGCTCGGCGGGAACTGCGGGTCGCCGGACGCGAAGTGCCGTAGCGCCTGCGGGAGATGGCGGGCGCGGGTGTGCGGATCGCGGACGAGGAGGGCGAGCGCGCCGCCGTGCAGGGTGGAGTCGGCGGGGCGGGCGAGGAGGAACTGGGCCGCGTAGCGCAGGAGTTCACGGTCGGCCTCGGTCCGTACGTGCGGGGCGGCCCGCAGTCCGTACGCCACCGCCGCCACCCTGCGCGCCGGCCGCTCGTCGTGCGCCCACCGGTCCACGGCCCGGCACACGGCCGACGGCTCCTCCTCGGCCAGTACGGCGAGGAGTTCGTCGGCCCGCCCGTGCGCACAGCCGACGAGCACCTCCGTCAGATCGTCCAGCGCCCGCCGCCGATGCGTGTGCAACAACGCCTGCGCGGCCGTCGCCACGGTCGCCTCCGGTGTCGCGGGCAACGGCCGCTCGTCGTCGAACCACCGGGTCAGCAGCGGCTGTACGGCGGCGGGGTCGGCGGCGAGCAACTCGGCGGCGGTGTCCAGGAACCGGGGCGGCGCGGTGCCCTGCGAGGCTCCGTCGGCGAGCACGAGCCGCCGCAGCAACTCGAACCGCTCGGCCCGCGGCAGCCGCAGCGCGGTCCAGAACTCCGGCGCGAACTCCTTCGCTACGGCCGCCTGTTGCCGCCTCCGCGCCACCAACTGGTCGGCCAGCAGCCGCAATGCCCCGCTGTACGGCGTGGCATCGGGCACCCGCAGCAGCACCCCGGCGAGCAGCCGCGCGGCCCACCAGGAGTCCGGGTCGGCGTCCAGTGCTTCCGCCAACTCCTCCAGCCGTACGGCCAGTTGAAGGGTGCCGTGTTGCCGGGCGAGGAGCAGGAGGGCCTGTACGACGGGGCCGATGCGGTGATGGGGTACGGGGAGGGGATGCCCGGACCGTGGGGTGCGGGGCCGGTGCACCAGGGCGCGTAGGGCCTCGTCGAGGTCGAGGTGCGTGCCCTGGATCCAGTCCGCCAACTCCTCGTGGGCGAAGCGGTATCCGGTCCCGGCCGGCACGAGCAGGCCCTCGGTGAGGACGGCGGACGCCCACCCGGTGCCACCGCCGAGCCGCGCCGGTGCGGGTCCCCACGGGAACACCGCCTCGAACGACTCCCGGTCCAACTCCCCCTGCCCCGGCCCGAGACTGCGCCGCGCCGCCTCGTGGACCTGCCCGGACACCTTCGCCGCGAGTCGCCGTACGGCGGTGCCGCGCAGCCCGTTCTCTGCGGCGAGCCGGACCGCGATCCGGAGGCACATCAGGTCGAGGTAGGCGGCGAACACGTCGTCCCGGTCGAGTTGCGCACCCGGGGTGGTGGGCAACGCGGTGAGCACCTCGGAGAGGAGCCGGAGGGTGAGGGGGTGACGGGCGTCGGTGCCGGCGAGGACACCCTCCGGAACGGCGTACGCTGCGCGGGCTCGGCGGGCTTCGTCCGGCCCAAGATCTCCAAGCTGAACGCAGGCCGGGGTCACCCCCCTGGGG
>NZ_JBLTJC010000642.1:0-3365 GCF_048158785.1 Streptomyces colwelliae
GTCGAATCAGACGAGCGGATGGCCGCGATGCTGCCCGGCGCGCTGGAGCAGGTGCTCGTGCCACGGTGCGGTGCGGTGCGTGGACGCGGTGTTCACAGGGGCCGGGGATGTGGTCGGGGCGGCCGTGGCGTTCACAGTGTTCGCGGTGTTCACAGCGCTCGAGGCGTTCGGGGTGTTCCGGGCGGCGTGGGTGTTCGGCGTGTTCACAGCCGCCGCGGCGCTCCCCTCTCGCCCCCTGTGAACTCCGCGTCCACGCACCGCACCGCACCGTGGCACGAGCACCTGCTCCAGCGCGCCGGGCAGCATCGCGGCCATCCGCTCGTCCGAACCGGCGCTCACGTCCAGCCAGACGGTGGGGCGTTCATGGATGAGGAGCAGAGCGCAGCCTGCGTACACCAGGGCGGCGACCGGACCCTCGGGGTGGCCGACGAGTTGCTGCCAGACCCGTTCACGCAGCGGGACTTCGGCGAGTTTCCCCTGCTTGCGCAGCCAGGACTCGATCTCGGCGAGGGCGAAGGCGGGGCTGGTCTCGGTGCCGCCGACCGGCTTGGGGAAGTCCGCGTGGCGGCGGCGCCAGTTGCTGACGGCGGCCCGGCCGACGCCGGCGAGCCGTGCGATACCGGCGGCGGTCACCTCTGTCGCGCTGTCCTGCACTCGCCCCACTCCCCTCGTCGCACCGGCCTCGCCGCGTCCGCGCCGTCCCTGCGCCGTCTCCGCGTTGTGTGCGCGCCGCATCCGTGCTGCACCTGCCGTCCGTCTGTGACGCCGAGCATACCGACGCACGCAAGATCTACCCCTTCACGGCCGTGTACACACGACTTCTCGTGAACCGTGTTGACTCGGTTCACAGCCTCTGCTCTTATTGACTCAGCGAACGAGCGACCGCCGGAGGGAGGCGGTCGCCGTGTCGGGGAGGGGACAGCCATGGGGATAAAGGGCAGGCTCACGCTGAGCGCTGTCGTGGGGGTCGTCGTCATCGGGGTCGTATCGGCGAACGCCAACACCAGTGGCGGGGGCGGCGGTTCGGACAGTGGTTCTGCCAGCAGCACCAAGGGTTCTTCGGCGTCCGCGGAACACAGGACCGCCGCCAAGAAGGACTCGGGCCCGACCGAGGCCGCCGCAAAGAAGAAGGCCGCGTTCGACGGGGACGGCGACTTCCAGGTCGGCACGGACATCAAGCCCGGCACGTATCGCACCAGCGGCAACACCGACGGCATGTGCTACTGGGAGCGGGCCGAGGACGCCTCCGGCGACACGGACTCGCTGCTGGCCAACGACAATGTGAGCGGCACCGGTTACGTCACCGTCGAGGCCACCGACAAGATCTTCAAGTCCAGCGGCTGCAAGGACTGGGAGTCCGTCGACACGAAGGCGCAGGGCTCCCCCGCCACGAAGATGGCCGGCGACGGCGGCATGTTCAAGGTCGGCGTCGACATCGCCCCCGGCACCTACAGGTCCACCGGCAACACGGACGACATGTGCTACTGGGAGCGCGCGAAGGACGCCGAGCACGGGCTGGACTCGATCCTCGCGAACGACAACGTGACCGGCACGGCCGTCGTCACGATCAGCGCGAAGGACGCCTACTTCAAGACGACCGGCTGCGGGAACTGGAAGAAGACGGCCTGACGCTCTGACGTTCAGGTCAGTCAGGTCAGGTCAGGTCAACGTTCTCTTCGGGGCGCCCCCCTCGTCTCGTCACCACTCAACTCGTCACCACCCACCTCCTCATCAAGGAACTGTCATGCGTCGTACCGCACTTGCCGCTCTCTGCCTCACCACCGTGGCCGCCGCGGGACTCGCCGGGTGTCTGCCCGGCGAGGACACGGCGGACAGCAAGCCGAAGGGACCGTTCGCCGGGCTGACCGGTGGCGAGATCGCCGACCGGTCCCTCACCGCCACCACCGGCGCCTCGTCGCTACGGCTGAAGGGCGACATACCCGACGACGAGAGCGGCGGCACGATCCTGATCGACATGGCGCTGAACAAGAAGGGCGAGTGCGCCGGCACGCTGAGCCTGCGCGGCAAGGGCAAGGCCGACATGATCAAGACCGGCGACACCATCTACATGAAGTACGACGAGGCGTTCCTGCGGGCGCAGAGCGACGGCGAGTCCAAGGCGGACACCGACGCGGTCGTGGACATGATGGCCGGGAAGTGGACCAAGATGTCCGCGAAGGGCGAGGACGCCAAGGACATCGCGAGCTTCTGCGATCTGAAGTCGGTGCTCGGCGGCGCCGAGGACGGCAACTCGGACGCGATCCGCGGGAAGACGACCACTGTCGACGGCACTCCGGCGATCGCCCTGCGCGAGAAGGACGGCAAGGACACCTACACGCTGTACGTGGCGACCGAGGGCAAGCCGTATGTGCTGCGCATCGACAGCGTCTCCGCGAAGGACCCGGGGACGCTCACGTTCAGCGAGTACGAGAAGCCGGTACCGGCGACGAAGCCCACCGGCAAGATCCTGGACCTGGACGCGCTGGGCAGCTGAGCCACCGGTCCACTGGGCCACCGGTCCACTGGGCCGCCAAGTCTCCTGTGGCTACGGCACGTTCACGGGGCGTGCCGTAGCCACAGGTCAAAGCCGTGTCACCTCAGTTCGCGTGGAACCTCGCCGGCGCGTTCGTCGGGTTGCCCCCGGTCGGCAGGGCCTGCTTGGAGCAGGTGGAGAGGACCTTCACCATCGCGGCCTTCTCCGCCGAGGTGACCCACAGCCCGTACTTCTTCTTCACGGCGACCTGCGCGGCGACATACGTGCACCGGTACGCCTTGGGCGGCACCCAGGTCGCCGTGTCGCCGTCGCCCTTGCTGCGGTTGGGGCTGGCGCCGACGGTGAGGAGGTTGAGCGGGTCGTTGGCGAGAGCTATGCGCTTGCTGGCGTCCCAGTACTTGGCGCCCTTCTGCCAGGCGTCGGAGAGGGCGACCAGGTGGTCGATGTCGACGAGGCTGGCGCCGCGCTTGTAGACGACTTCCTTGCCGGAGTACGGATCGGATTCGAGGACGCCGTACGACACCTTGCAGTCGCCGTCGGTGAACTTCACCTGCTTCAGGTCCCGTTTGAGGATGTCGTCCCTGGTGTCGCAGCTGTTGGAGTCCGTGTCGGCCCAGGCGCTGCCGAACCGTTCACGGGAGTAACCGGTCTTCGGCGCACGCCCCTTCACGGTCAGGGACTCGGCGGCGGTCAGGGCCGCGCCTCCGCCGGAACCCGTACCGGAGTCTCCACTGGCCGTCGCCTCGGGCGGCACGGGCGGCCGGTCACGTACATCGGGACGTTGCGGCCCTGCTCGATGTGGCGGATCGGGACACCCGCCTCGCTCAGCGACCACTCGAAGGTGAAGCTGCACCCGATCAGGAACGACACC
>NZ_JBLTJC010000643.1:0-3345 GCF_048158785.1 Streptomyces colwelliae
GTATGGGGGTGGGTGCGGGGGCCGTACTCGACTGCCCGCTCTTCTTCCCGTCCTTCGCGGCTTGTTCGGCGGCGGCGCGTTCTTCGCGCACGGTGTTCTCGGCCTGCGTCAGCGCGGCCAGGGCCGTCCGGAGGTCACGGCGGCCCTTGGCCTCGTCCCGCTCGTGCTGCCTGATGACCGGCGGCAAGGTGGTGGCGGTCCGCTGCGCCTCCGCGAACTCCCGCTTCAGGCGGGCGACCAGTGCCTTCGCCTCCCGTTCGGCCTTGGCGGAGTCGGCGGCCGTCTTCGTCGCCTGCTGGTGCGCGGCGGTCGTGTTCTTGACCGCGAGCTGCGCCTTCCCGTGGGTCGCCACGGCGGTTGTGTGCGCCCGGTTGGCCTGCTGGAGGGAAGCGGTGAGGAGGTTCAACCGCTGCGGGGTGTCGGCGAGGGTGTCGGTGGCCGTGTGCAGGAGTTCGGCCTGGGCGTGGAAGGCGGTCCACGCGGTGGTCAGGTCGGGGTCGGCGGTGACGAGGGCGCCCTCGGGGGTGAACTCCCAGCGGCGGATGCCCTGGGGGTCACGGGTCATCAGCTCCAGCGGGCGGTTGCCGAGCACGGCCGCACGGGAGACCCCGTAGAGCGCCTGGCCGAGTTGGGTGCCCTCTGGGTCGGCGCCGAGAGCCACCCAGAACTGGACGCCGTGGCTGCCGGCGGGGATCGCGGAGTGCAGGCGTTCCGGCAGGGTGTGCGGCTCTACGGTGGCCCAGTCGGGGACGAGCGCGGGCAGGTCGTGCAGGTTCGGCGGGGTCTCGGCCGGGGTGAGCAGACCGTGGCCGAGGAGGTCACGCTCCTCGATGCGGAGGGTGACGGTGCCGGTGACGTGACGGGTGCCCTCAGGGCCCTCGACGAGGAGATGAGCGTCGGCATCGACGACGTAACTACGCGTCCCGCGCGCCCCGTTGGCGGGCGCGGAGGTGCTGCCGGACTTGAGCCAGTCGCGGCGGCTGCCGGTGGTCGTGCCGCCGAAGGCCGAGGGCTGGGTCTGGCGCTGGGCGAGCGGCACGCCGACGCCGGCGATCTCGTGGTTGTCGTCGTCGCCGCTGAGGAGGTGCGTGTACGAGGTGGCCAAGGAGTGGTCGGCGCCGGCGGCGGTGCTCACCGTGTCCGTGGTGTTGTGGAGCTGGTCGAGGGTGACGTCGTCGGCCTGGGTGGAACGGCGCGGGTTGTAGAGGGTCACCGCGATCGACGGCGGTTGCCCGGGTGCCCCTTCGAAGGGCGCCGTGCCGGGCATCTTGCGGGTCAGGTCGGCGGCCAGCCGGGGACGGTCGAGGCTGACCTGCCCGGCCTGGATCAACTGGCCGAGCCTGACCGCCTGTCCCTCCACCGAGACGGAGGTGATCTGCGCGTGCCAGCCGCGCCCGCCGCGCGGCGCCACGTCGTTGAGGGCCGTCTCCAGGTGCGCCCAGCCGTCGAAGTGGAACGCGGGGGTGGGCCCCACGGGGTGGAACATCTGCGCGTCGGTGAGATACGGCCCGGCGGCGGGGCCGGGCGGCCGCACGGTGTTGCGCGGGTCGACGTCGGAGACGACGGACGGGGGGTTCACCGGAGCCGGGCCGACCGCGCCGGGCAGGGTGGTCTCGGTGCCGGTGAACCGCAGCGTCAGACTGACCGGGACCGTGCTGGTGCGCGGGTTGCCGCGGGCCATCAGTTCGTTGATCCAGCGGCGTACGTCGCCGTCCGCGTCGGCCCAGGCAATGACGCCGTTCTGGACGAGACCGCCGATGACGTTGGGCGGCCAGTCGACGACCAGCGCGGAGCGGACGGACAGCTCGTAGTCGTACTGGAGGCCGTCGAAGTCGGCGCCGTTGTCGGTGCGCAGCCAGAACCGGTTGTCGGCCGTGGTCGCCCGCCGGGCGGAGATGCTGGTGGCCGCCTGCGGGGTGAACACCGGTGCCGCGCGGTCCGTCTTGGAGGGGTCGGGACCCTGGTTCGGGCGGAGATAACGGGTCGTCAGGGTGACCGGGAGCTGCTTCTGCCGGACCGAGGCGCGGGTGGTGGTGCGGCCCGCGGAGGTGTGCGACTGCCACTGTTCGAGGCCCGAACCGGGCGTCGAGGAACCCCGGACGCCGGCCAGGTTCTGGGTCCGCCGGGGCCGTGCCGTCAGCGTGACCTCGACCAACCGCTCGCCGCCGTGACCGTGGTGGCGGAAGTGGAAGCGGGTGGTGGCCCGGCGCGGGGTGCCGTCCGGACCGCGTCCGGGCAGCGAGCGGAGGCCGGCGGGCGAGGTGAGCTGCGCTACGCGGCTGTGCACACCCTGCTGGTAGCCGGCGTGCCCCGGGGTGACGGCTCCGGGTGCCTCGGCCTCCACCAGCGCCAGCAGCGCGCGCCCGATCAGGCCGCGCCGCTCCCGCAGGTTGACCTGCCCCAGCGGGACCTGGCCTGCGTTGGGCCCGGTCGTGGGGACGGGGGCGGCGATGGGCCTCTCGTACTCGATGACCGAGAGGACGCCGCCGAGGCCCAGTTCCTGGTTGCGTATGTACGGCGCCGGGAGGGCCGCCGTCCGGTTCGGGGCGGGCGCGGGGGCGAGTCCCTGCACCGAGCCCATCCACCGTGCGTCGCGGGCGAGTTGGCCCTGTGTCATGAGGAACTGGAGGCCGTCCGGGACGTCCACCGCGAAGGTGACGGGCTCGATCGTGCCGGGGTCGCCGACGCCGTTGAGCAGGGCTCGGGAGCCGGCGCGGACCGTGACCACGTAGGTGACGTCGGCGACCACGCGGTGCAGGTCGCCGCTCTCGGTGGGGGTGCGGTTGACGCCCGTACTGGCGGAGAGGGTGTCGGCGGTGTCGGTGCGGGAGACATAGCCGAGCCGTGCCGAGGGGTTGAGCAGACCCTTGTACGACTTGCCGCTGGTCTGGCTGGTGGAGACCGAACCGTCCGACTCCGGACCGGTGTTGCCCTGCCCGGCCGCGTTCGCCGGGCCCGCGGGGCTCGTGGGCGGGTTCTGGGTGAGCACCCCGCTGCCGCCGAACTGGTGTGACTTTCCGAGGGACTTGAGCTGCTGGGCGCTGTCGGTGGCCGAGACACCCGTCTCCAGATACTGCCGGGTGGTGTCCAGCAGCCGGGGCCGGTGCGCGACGGCCTGGATCTCCAGGGAGTACTGACCGTCCGCGATGGTCCCCGGCAGGCTCAGACCCTCAACTACGTAGGAGTTCTTGAACAGTTCGTGGCCGTGCGCGACGAGACTGCCCGGCGTGATCGCGGCATGCCGGGTCTCGGCGGCACGCGTCCTGCTGTCCGCCAGCCCCTGCCCGGCGAGCGGCGAGATGCCGTCGCGCGCGGGCGGGGCGGCGACCGGGCCGGGGGCGGTTC
>NZ_JBLTJC010000644.1:0-3332 GCF_048158785.1 Streptomyces colwelliae
GCCACAACGCTCCCGCAGGTTCGTACTTACCCGCGGCCCGGTGGTGGGCTGGTCGCGCAGTTCCCCGCGCCCCTAAAAGCCTCAGCGCTCCTTTGTTTCCTCCAGCACCGTGCGGCCCAGCAAGGCATAACGCTCAGGGGCCCGGCGCTTCAGGTACTGGGCGTAGCCGATGCCCGTCGCCGCGACCAGTAGCACCAGCCACGGGGTCGCCTTCAGGACCGGCGAGTTGGACTCCGAGCCCGCCGCGACGCTCATGTTGGACACCAGGAGCAACACCACCGCCAGCATCGCGATGCCGCCGAGGAGCGGCGCGGTGAACGTCTTGAACCAGTGCCGGCTCTCGGGGTGGTTCTTGCGGAAGTAGGCCAGCACCGCGAACGAACAGACCGCCTGCACCACGAGGATCGCCATCGTGCCGAGGATGGCCAGCAGGACGTACAGCGCGTTGGCCGGGTCCTTGCTCGTGGCCCAGAAGCCGACGATCAGCACCGCGCTCACCACCGTCTGCACCAGGCCCGCGATGTGCGGGGAGCCGTGCTTGGCGTGGGTGCGGCCGACGGTGTTCTTGAGCTTCGGCAGGACGCCTTCGCGGCCCAGGGCGTACATGTAGCGGCTGGCGCAGTTGTGGAAGGCCATTCCGCAGGCGAGCGAGCCGGTGATCATCAGCCACTGCATGAGGTCGACCGCCCAGTGGCCGACGTAGCGCTCGGTGGGGTTGAAGAAGAGGGCGAGCGGGTTCGCGGAGGACGCGGCCTTCACGGCCTCCGTCTCGCCGTTGCCGATGATGGCCATCCAGGAGACGAAGACGTAGAAGACGCCGACGCCGAGGACGGAGATCATCGTCGCCTTGGGGATGATCTTCTTCGGGTCGCGGGACTCCTCGCCGTACATCGCCGTCGACTCGAAGCCGACCCACGACCAGAAGGCGAAGAAGAGGCCGAGTCCGGCGCTGGTGCCCTTGAACGCGTTGACCGGGTTGACCGGGCCGAAGGTGAAGCCGTGCGGGCCGCCGCCGTGCAGGGCGACCGAGATCGCCATCGCCGCGAGGACGGTCACCTCGGTGCCGAGCAGGACCACGAGGAGTTTCTCGGCGACCGAGACGCCGAACCAGGTGCCCGTCGCGTTGACGGCCAGCATCACGATCGCGCAGGCCCACCACGGGACGTCAAGTCCCGTCTGGTCCTTGAGGGTTCCGGTGGCGAAGATCGAGAAGATGCCGATCAGCGCCGGCTCGAACACGACGTACGCGAAGGTCGCGAGGAGGCCCGACGCGAGTCCGACGGTGCGGCCGAGGCCGTAGGAGATGAAGCCGTAGAAGGCGCCGGTGGAGGTGATGTGCTTCGCCATCGAGGTGAAGCCGACGGAAAAGATTGCCAGGACGACCATTGCGACGAGGTAGCTCGCCGGGGCGCCTATGCCGTTGCCGGACGAGACCATGAAGGGCACGTTGCCGGTCATCGCGGTGATCGGGGCGGCCGTGGCGACGGCCATGAAGACCACGCCCAGCAGGCCGATGGCGTTGGGCTTGAGCCGGTGAACAGCGCCGTCCTCGCTTGTGTTCGCCGCGGGGGCGACTCCTTCGTCCACTGCCATCGGGGTGGCTCCTCTCCTGCTGCTCGGCTGGTGTGTCGAACCGGAACTCTGTAGGCCAAATGAGTCGGCCAAGGGCTGCGGGACGTTAAATGTTTGTCAACCAGACCTTTAGAAATCTGAAGAAATCTGGGGGCAACACGCGCCTCGTACGGTCACCGGCATGAGTACGTACACCTCCACGCTCGGCGGCCACAGCTACCGCTTCGGCTCCCTCGCGCGTCTGCTCGCCGCCGCGAGCCCGGAGCGTTCCGGCGACCGGCTGGCGGGGCTGGCCGCCGCGTCCGCCCAGGAGCGGGTCGCGGCGCGCTGGGCGCTGGCGGACGTACCGCTGACCGCGGTCCTCGCCGAGCCGGTGATCCCGTACGAGACGGATGACGTGACCCGGCTGATTCTCGACACGCACGACACGGGTGCGTTCGCGGCGGTGGCCGGTATGACGGTGGGCGGGTTCCGGGAGTGGCTGCTGGCGGCGGATGCCGGCGAACTGGCCGCCGTAGCACCCGGGTTGACGCCGGAGATGGTCGCGGCGGTGTCGAAGCTCATGGGCAACGCGGACCTCGTCGCCGTCGCGCGGAAGGTGCGGGTGGTGACCGCCTTCCGCTCCACGATCGGTCTGCCGGGACGGTTGGCCACCCGCCTCCAGCCCAACCACCCCACCGACGACCCGGCCGGAGTCGCCGCGGCCCTCCTGGACGGACTGCTCCTCGGCTCCGGCGACGCGGTGATCGGCATCAACCCCGCGACGGACAGCACGAAGGCGGTACGGGACCTGCTGGAGCTGCTGGACGGAGTGATCCAGCGGTACGCCATCCCCACCCAGTCCTGCGTGTTGTCCCACGTCACGACGAGCATGGACCTGATGGCGGCCGGCGCCCCCGTGGACCTCGTCTTCCAGTCCATCGCGGGCACCCAGGCGGCGAACGCGTCCTTCGGCGTGACGCTGGGCCTGCTCGACGAGGCGTACGAGGCGGCGAAGGCGCTGGGCCGGGGCACGGTCGGCGACAACGTCATGTACTTCGAGACGGGCCAGGGCAGCGCCCTTTCGGCGGACGCGCACCACGGCGTCGACCAGCAGACGGTGGAGGCACGGGCATACGCGGTCGCCCGCCGCTACGACCCGCTCCTCGTGAACACGGTGGTGGGCTTCATAGGCCCGGAGTACCTCTACGACGGCCGCCAGATCCTCCGCGCGGCCCTGGAGGACCACTTCTGCGGCAAGGTCCTCGGCCTGCCCATGGGCCTGGACATCTGCTACACCAACCACGCCGACGCGGACGACGACGACATCGCCACGATGCTCACCATGCTCGGCGTGGCCGGCGCGTCCTTCGTGATCTGCACACCGGGCGGCGACGACATCATGCTCAACTACCAATCCGCCTCGTACCACGACGCGTTGTACCTCCGCGAGGTCCTCGGGCTGCGCCCAGCACCGGAGTTCGAGACCTGGCTCGCCTCGATCGGCCTGCTGGGCGAGGGCGGCGAGATCAGAGACGTGTCCGGTACGACCCACCCGTTGACGGCGATCGGAAGGGAACTGGTGGCATGACGATCAGTCAAGTGGAGTCTGTGGAGCGGGATCTGTGGCCGACCCTGCGTCGCCACACGCAGGCGGGCATGGCGACGGGCGCGGTGTCGGTCGTAGCAGCGGGCGTGGTGGCGGTCGTAGGACCGGTGTTGGATGTCATGGGATTCTCCCTGCGTCGACGATCTTCGCCAGCAGGGTAAGCGGTTGCCTC
>NZ_JBLTJC010000645.1:0-3265 GCF_048158785.1 Streptomyces colwelliae
CCGTTGAGAACGACGGGGCGACGGGACCGGCGGGACCGACGGCGAGCGGTGGGTCGGGGCTGGTGGGGCTGCGGGAGCGGCTCACCGCCGTGGGTGGAGAACTGGAGGCGGGGACCGTGGGCGAGGACCGGTTCAGGGTGGTGGCGACGGTGCCGTTGCCGGACGTGACCGGGGCCGTCGCGTGACCGCCCCCGTCGTACGACTCCTGCTCGCCGATGACGAGCACCTCATCCGGGGTGCGCTCGCCGCGTTGCTCGGGCTGGAGGACGACCTTGTGGTCGTGGCCGAGGCGGCTACCGGGCCCGAGGCGCTTGCCATGGCTCGGGCTCATGTGCCGGATGTGGCGGTGCTCGATCTTCAGATGCCGGGGGCGGACGGTGTGAAGGTGGCCACATCGTTGCGGGCCGAGTTGCCGGATTGCCGGGTGTTGATCGTGACCGGGCACGGTCGGCCCGGGCATCTGAAGCGGGCGCTGGCGGCCGGGGTGCGGGGGTTCGTGCCGAAGACCGTCAGTGCGCAGCGGCTCGCGGAGATCATCCGTACGGTGCATGCCGGAAACCGTTACGTCGACCCCGAGTTGGCCGCCGACGCGATCTCCGCCGGGGACTCGCCGCTGACCGCCCGTGAGGCCGAGGTGCTGGAGCTGGCCGCCGACGGGGCGCCGGTCGCGGAGATCGCCGAACGGGCCGCGCTCTCGCAGGGCACCGTGCGGAACTATCTCTCCTCCGCCGTCTCGAAACTCGGAGCCGAGAACCGTCATGCGGCAGTGCGTCTCGCACGCGAGCGAGGTTGGGTATAGTTGCTCTCGCGCCACGGCGCAGCGCGGACGTAGCTCAGTTGGTAGAGCGCAACCTTGCCAAGGTTGAGGTCGCCAGTTCGAACCTGGTCGTCCGCTCAAAGTAAAAACCCCGGTCCGGGTGGACCGGGGTTTTTCATGCCCTCTAGGCCCAGTTCAGACCCGTCAGGCGTTCGTACGCCTCGATGTACTTCGCGCGCGTCGCGTCCACGACCTGCTGCGGCAGCGGCGGCGGGGGCTGCTCGCTCTTACGGTCCCAGCCCGACTCCGGCCCGGTGAGCCAGTCGCGCACGAACTGCTTGTCGTACGACGGCTGCGCGTGGCCCGGCTCCCAGGTCTCGGCCGGCCAGAAGCGGGACGAGTCCGGGGTGAGGACCTCGTCGGCGGCGATGAGGGTCTCGCCGTCGTAGCCGAACTCGAACTTCGTGTCCGCGAGGATGATGCCCCGCTCGCGTGCGATGTCCCGGGCGCGGCCGTAGACCGCGAGGGTCGCCTGGCGCAGCTGCGCGGCGGTGTCGGCACCGACCTGACGGGCGACCTCCTCGTACGACACGTTCTCGTCGTGCTCCCCTACGGCGGCCTTCGTGGCCGGCGTGAAGATCGGGGCCGGGAGTTCGCTGCCGTCGACCAGGCCCTCGGGGAGGGCGAGGCCGCAGACCGTGCGGGACGCCTCGTACTCGACCAGGCCGGAGCCGGTGAGGTAGCCGCGGGCCACGCACTCCACCGGGACCATCTGGAGGGACTTGCAGATGAGGGTGCGGCCCGCCCAGTCGGCGGGGGCGCCGGGCGGGAGGTCGGTGCCGAGGACGTGGTTGGGGATCAGGTCGGCGAGCTGGTCGAACCACCAGAGGGAGAGCTGGGTGAGGACGCGGCCCTTGTCGGGGATCTCCGTGGGCAGTACCCAGTCGTACGCGGACATGCGGTCGCTGGCGACCATCACGAGGTCGCCAGCCTCGTTCTGATACAGCTCGCGCACCTTGCCGGTGTGGAGGTGCGTCAGGCCCGGAACCTGGAGCGGCTCGGGCTTTTCTACGAATCCGGACACGGTTCCTCCAGTGGGTCTCTCCAACTGGCTCGATTGTCCCGTATGTGTGACCGGCCTCCGGACAGGGGGTGAGTCGCCCCGGTACGTGGAGGTCAGTCGTGCTTGCAGATGCGGTCCAGGAGGTTGGCCGTGGCGCGCTGGACGCGGGCGTCCACGTGGCCGGGGCGGTCCAGGGCCGGTGACCAGGCGAAGGTGCCGGAGGCGAAGACGAGGGAGCCGGAGGGGGCTCGGTACAGGGACGTCTCCTGGTGACGGAGGGCGCCCTCGCCGTCCGCGTACGGGGAGTGGGCGAGCAGGATGCGCTCCTCGTGCGAGGGCAGCTGGGTGCGCGGGAAGTACCGGTCGGCCTCACCCGCGACCAGGCCCTCGACCGCGTCGCCCTCACCCGCGCCGGTCGCCTCCCACAGCCAGTGGTCGGCGTTGCGGACGATCAGGGGGTGCGGCTCGGGCACCCGGCCCGCGTACTGGATGCCGACCAACTGCTGCTCGGGGCGGTCGACTTCGCGCCACAGCACCGGTTTGCCGGGTCCCCGGCGCTTGCGGCAGGTGAGCAGTCGGTCGGGGACTCCGGACGGGGACGGCCCCAACTCCACTTGCCAGTACATGGTGTTGGCGGAGAGGAAGACGAGGGACGTGCCGTGATCGCGGGCGCGTTCGACGGTACGGCGCATCTGGGTCGACCAGTACTCGTCGTGGCCCGGGAAGACCAACCCCCGGTAGCGGGTGGGGTCGACGCGGCCGGAGTGCAGGTCGCGGGCGTCGGCGTAGGCGAGGTCGTAGCCGTAGCGCTCGGCCCAGCGGATGAAGTCGTAGGCGTGGCCCACGTGGAGGGGCAGGCCCTCGCCCGCGTACGGGCGGTCGAAGGAGACCGTCGTGGCGGCCTCGGACTCGCCGAGGAGGCGGCCGGTGTCGTCCCACGCGTGGTAGAGGCTGGCGCCGGTGTGGCCGTCCTCCGGGTAGAGGTTGTAGGCCTGCCAGGTGATGTCGGGCAGGAGGAGGAGCAGGTCGGCGGGGTGGCTGTCGCGGACCGTGAACGGGATGTGCGAGCGGTAGCCGTCGGCCGTGGTGAGGACGGCGACATAGGCGCCGATGCTCCAGTAGCTCGGGATCTGAAGCCGCCAGGACAGCCACCAGTGGTGGCAGGAGACCGTGCGGTCGGCGGTGAGCGGCGGGGGCTGGACGATGCCCGAGAGGCGGGGGCTGGTGGTGATCTTGGCGGCGCCGTCACCGCCGTAGTGGCCGATGCGGTACACGTCGACGGCGAACTCCTGGGGCGGGTCGACCGTGACGTGGAAGTCGAGCGCCTCGCCGGGGGCGACCGCGCTGGCGGAGGTGAACCCCTTGATCTGGCGGCGGACGTCGTCGGCGGAGCGCGGGCCGCCGCCTCCGGACGCGCGCGGGGCGGGGACCTTGGGGGCTGTCTC
>NZ_JBLTJC010000646.1:0-3262 GCF_048158785.1 Streptomyces colwelliae
GGGCCGGTGGGGGAGGAGTACGACGGCGTCGGGTCCGTGCCCTTCGATCCGGTACGGCGGCTCGCGACGGCGGTGGTGCGGGGCGAGGCCCTCGGCACGCACACGCTGATCGTGAAGGGCGCGGTGGAGGACGTACTGGAGCGGTGCGCGGTGGCCGCCGCGGAGCGCGACCGGCTGCTGGCCCTGGCCGAGCGGGAGGCTGAATCCGGCCTGCGGCTCCTGGCGGTCGCCACCGCCGAACGCCCCGCACGCGCGCGTGACTACGGCCCGGCCGATGAACGCGGCCTGCTCTTCCGGGGGTTGGTGACCTTCCACGACGCCCTGAACCCGGACGCAAGGGACGCCCTGCGGGCCCTCGCCGACCTGGGCATCGGCGTGCGGATCCTCACCGGCGACCATCCGGCGACGGCGGCGCGGGTGTGCCGGGAGCTGGGTCTTGAGCCGGGGGAGGTGCGGGTCGCCGCGCGGTGCACGCCCCAGGACAAGGCCCGCGCGGTCGCCGTCCTGCGCGCGGCCGGACACACGGTCGGCTTCCTCGGGGACGGCCTCAACGACGTCCCCGCGCTGCGCGCCGCCGATGTCGGCATCGCGCCGCGTGCCGCCGTGGACGTGGCCCGCGAGGCCGCCGACGTCGTGCTCGCCGGCAAGGACCTCGCCGCGGTCCGGCACGCGGTCACGGCGGGGCGGCGCAGCAGCGCGAACATCGCCTCGTATCTGCGGATCACGCTCTCCTCGAACCTCGGCAACGTCATCGCGATGCTCGCGGCCGGCCTGCTGCTGCCGTTCCTGCCGATGCTCCCGGCCCAGGTCCTCGCCCAGAACCTCTGCTTCGACGCGGCCCAGCTGGCCTTCGCCCACGACCGTCCCGGCGCCGCGGTGCTGCGCCGCCCGACCGTGCTGCGCCCGCGGGCGTTCCTCCGCTTCCTCACCGGATTCGGGGTGCTGAACGCGGTCGCCGACCTCGCGACCTTCGCGGTGCTCGCGCTCGCGCCGCGCGGCCCGGACGCCGTGGACGACGAGGTGCTGTTCCACTCGGCCTGGTTCACCGAGAACCTGCTCACGCAGGCGGTGGTGATGCTGCTCCTGCGGACCGGTGGCGGTGCACCAGGTCCGGTGGGGCGGGCGGCGGCCGGGCTCGCCGCCGTAGGAGTGCTGCTGCCCCTGAGCCCGCTGGGCGCGCCGCTGGGGATGACGGGACTGGCGCTCCCTTATTACGTCCTGCTGGCGGTCGTGCTCGGTGTGTATGCCCTGGCCCTGAGGGGTCTGCGGTCCATCTCAGGGTTGTACAGTTGCGCAACATAGCAACTGTCGTGAGGGAAGAAAGGGCGAGGCCATGCTCCGCAACGGACTGGAACCCTGGCACCTGCTGGTCGTGGCGATCGTCGTCATCCTGCTGTTCGGCTCGAAGAAGCTCCCGGAGGCCGCACGCGGACTGGGCAAGTCCATGCGCATCCTCAAGAGCGAGGCGAAGGCGATGAAGGAGGAGAGCAACGTGGCGGAGCCGACGGCCACGTATCAGGCCGCCGAGTCCACGGTGGCCACTCCGACGGAGCCGCCCGCGACCGCCACCTGAACTGACTCGCCGTCACCCACCGTACGGGCGACGGGAGTTCGGTGATCGCGGCACGCGTCGAGCCCCGGCTGTCGCCGGGGCCGGTCCGACGCGTCAGGCCTGCTGCTGGAGGGACTCCGTGGTCGTCTTCGCCTCGCGCTTGCGGCGTTTGCGTTCCGACCGCGGCTCCTGGTCCGGCAGCCAGCCGAACGCCATGCAGCTGCCCACGATGCCCAGCAGCAGCCCGATGAAGAAGCCGCCGAGGTTCGAGGTGACCCAGCTGCCCAGGGTGCAGAGGATCCCGACGATCGAGTAGAAGAGGCGCTGGCCCGGGCTGAAGAGGATCAGCAGTCCGCACAGCAGCATCACCACGGGCAGCAGGTAACCGGTCATGCCCTGCATCCCGATGTGCATCGCGACCTTCAGCGACACCTTCTCCGTGAGCAGGATCTCCGCCCCGCCCAGGGCGAGCAACAGCCCGCCCCAGAACGGACGGCGGGCCCGCCAGCGCCGGAAGGCGGGCCCTTTCCCCTGCTGTGGCAGGTTCTCCGACATCAGCAACCCGAGTCGCTGAAGCTGAGCTTGAGGCCCGGCAGCTTGAACACACCCGCCGTGGTGGCGTAGTTGGTCTGCCGCAGGTTGTCGATGTGCACGGTGTCGGACTGCTGGCTGAAGACGCCCTTCTTGCCCTGCACACCCGCCTTGGTGAGCGTGCTGGCGTCGTTGCCGATCTCGATGTTGCCGAAGGACGCGTCACCCGACAGCTCGGTCGAGTCCGTGGTCAGGTCGGTCGCCGAGACCTTCGTCGAGCCGCTGCCCGCCTTGATGAGCAGGTTGATGCCGCCGAGGTCGACGCTCTGGCAGAGGCTGTCGAGCGTGGCCTTCTTGATGGCGGAGGTCATGACCAGCACCTGGCCGCCGGTGTCACCCTCGTTCGGGCTGTTCGGGATCATGCTGTCCAGGTCGCCGAACTGCTCGAAGCCGGTGCCGTCGAGCGACTTGGCGGTGACCGTGAACGGCATGCCCGAGATGGAGAACTGCACCCCCAGGGCGCCCTGGGCGGTGAGCACCGCGAGGGCCGCGGCGGCCAGCGTGGCCGGCACCGCCATGATCGCGGCACGGCGCAGTCGGACCTGACCGCGTCTCTCGGGACCCTCGGCTGCCTCGGGTACGGAACCGCTTTCCGGCTGCTCGGGGGTGTTTCCGTTGGACGGGTTGGCGTCCGAGGGTGAAGCCATGTCTGCTCCCATGTGCTGCTCTGGTTCAACGCGAGTCGGTATCGAAGTGGCGCGTTGTCCTGGCGCGGACAGCGAGTGCGGCGCACCCTTCCCCCACAACTCCCGGCGGGTGCAAGGGCTTTCAAGGTTACGCAGCAGTAGCCGACGAGGAAGTTACCGGGGGTTACATTGAAGGGTCAAGGGAGTTGTGAAAAAAGAGTGTTGATGATGCGCCACCTGTGAGGCAAGGCCTTCCCGGACATCCGCAAAGCCCCGGCTTGTACATCAACTTGCCCTGCATCCCTTGACGTTGACGGACACTCAGGTCTACAACTCTCCCTTGTTTGCCGGATCCGTGGCGCCGGATCCGCCGCGCGGCACGAGCCGCGTTCCCGGACTTCCCTTTCCGCAGGGGCACTTCATCGCCCCCCAGAGTCCGAACCCTCGCGGCCCGGCACGGCCGCTTCCCCCCTGGTCGTGCCGTCCGCCCCAC
>NZ_JBLTJC010000647.1:0-3253 GCF_048158785.1 Streptomyces colwelliae
AGGACACCGCCGACGGTCTCGGTGCGCAGCGCCTCCGCGACGAAGTTCCGCTCGGGCAGGGACAGCCGTCCCAGCACTTTGCGGGTGGCGGTGGGGCGGGGCGCGGTCACGGGGAGACCTCCGGGGTGGCGGGCAGCACAGAGCTCTTGCCGACCAGACTTCCCGGCGCACCTTGTCGCGTCCTTGACGCTTTGCTTAGTTTACCTAAGATGCGGCGGGATGGGTCCTATGGGCCTTGCGGATCTCACGGTATGCGCGAAAGGGGCGCCCGGCACGTTCGCCGCCGGGCGCCCCTCGTCGTCGTATGCGCAGGTCAGTCCTCGCTGGGCGCGGCCGGGAGCTTGTCCTGGATGAGGGTCATGACGGTGGAGTCCGTCAGGGTCGTGACGTCTCCGAGCTGCCGGTTCTCCGCCACGTCGCGCAGCAGGCGGCGCATGATCTTGCCGGAGCGGGTCTTCGGCAGCTCGGCCACCGGGAGGATCCGCTTGGGCTTGGCGATCGGGCCGAGGACGCTGCCGACGTGGTTGCGCAGGTCGGCGACGAGGTTCTCGTCCTCGGCGTTCGCCGTGCCGCGCAGGATGACGAAGGCGACGATCGCCTGCCCGGTCGTCTCGTCCGCGGCGCCGACCACGGCCGCCTCGGCGACGGAGGGGTGGGAGACGAGCGCCGACTCGACCTCGGTGGTGGAGATGTTGTGCCCGGACACGAGCATCACGTCGTCCACGCGGCCGAGCAGCCAGATGTCGCCGTCGTCGTCCTTCTTCGCACCGTCACCGGCGAAGTACCTGCCCGGGAACCGCGACCAGTACGTGTCGAGGAACCGCTGGTCGTCGCCCCAGATCGTGCGCAGCATCGACGGCCACGGCTCGGTCAGGACCAGGTAACCGCCGCCGCCGTTCGGGACCTCGTTCGCCTCGTCGTCGACGACCGTCGCGGAGATGCCGGGCAGTGGGGTCTGCGCCGAACCGGGCTTGGTCGCGGTCACGCCCGGCAGCGGCGAGATCATCATCGCGCCGGTCTCGGTCTGCCACCAGGTGTCCACGATGGGGGTCTTGTCGGCGCCGATGTGCTTGCGGTACCAGATCCACGCCTCGGGGTTGATCGGCTCACCGACGGACCCCAGGATGCGCAGGCTGCTGAGGTCGAACTTCGCGGGGATGTCGTCGCCCCACTTCATGAACGTACGGATCGCGGTCGGCGCCGTGTACAGGATCGTCACCCCGTACTTCTGCACGATCTCCCAGAAGCGGCCCTGGTGCGGGGTGTCGGGGGTGCCCTCGTACATGACCTGCGTCGCGCCGTTCGCCAGCGGGCCGTAGACGATGTACGAGTGGCCGGTGACCCAGCCGACGTCGGCCGTGCACCAGTAGACGTCGGTCTCCGGCTTGAGGTCGAAGACGGCGTGGTGGGTGTACGCGGCCTGGGTGAGGTAGCCGCCGGAGGTGTGCAGGATGCCCTTGGGCTTACCCGTAGTACCTGAGGTGTAGAGGATGAAGAGCGGCTGCTCCGCCTCGAACGCCTCGGGCGTGTGCTCCGCCGACTGCCGGTCGACGATCTCGTGCCACCACACGTCCCGCTCGTCGTTCCACGCCACGTCCTGGCCCGTACGGCGGACCACGAGCACGTGCTCGACGCCGCTGTCCGCGCGGTCGACCGCGTCGTCCACGGCCGGCTTGAGCGCGGACGGCTTGCCGCGCCGCCAGCCGCCGTCCGTGGTGATGACGACCTTGGCGTCCGCGTCCTGGATGCGGGTCGCCAGTGCGTCCGCCGAGAAACCGCCGAACACCACCGAGTGCGCGGCGCCGATGCGCGCGCAGGCCAGCATCGCGACCGCGGTCTCCGGGATCATCGGCATGTAGACGGCGACCCGGTCGCCCTTCCGAACTCCCAGCTCCAGCAGGGCGTTCGCGGCCTTGGAGACCTCGTCCTTCAGCTCGGCGTAGGTGATCGCGCGGCTGTCGCCGGGCTCGCCCTCGAAGTGGATGGCGACGCGATCGCCGTTGCCTGCCTCGACATGCCGGTCCACGCAGTTGTACGCCACGTTGAGCGTGCCGTCCTTGAACCACTTGGCGAACGGCGGGTTCGACCAGTCCAGGGTCTCGCTCGGCTCCTTCGCCCAGCTCAGGCGGCGGGCCTGCGCGGCCCAGAAGCCGAGCCGGTCAGCCTTGGCCTGCTCATACGCCTCCGCCGTGACATTGGCGTTCGCCGCCAGGTCGGCGGGGGGTGCGAACCTGCGCTCCTCGCGCAACAGGTTGGCCAGGCTTTCGTTGCTCACGGCATCTGCCTTTCCCAGGGTGTCCGTTGTGTCCCGGGCCAGCTCATCAGACCCGGGGGTCCGATGACAAGGGTCGTCGAAATATTGGTTTAGACCTGTCATCGGACCTGCGGGCGACGTGTGCGGCGAGGGTCTTTCTTTTCCACGGACGCCGGGTGAACAAGGTTCAGGCCGACAGATCCGCCACCCCCACTCCATCGAACAACTGGTCCCCGTCCTCGTCGGTCAGCAAGTACGCCTGCGCCTCACCGACATGGAAGTACATCCCGTGCAGTTCCAACGCCCCCTCCCGCAACGCCCGCGCCACCGACTCGTACGCCCGCAGATGCTCCAACTGCTGCACCACATTGGTCAGACACAGCTGCTCTACGGCGTCGGCGGGCGCCCTTCCTGCCAACCTCGCCCAGGGCCGACTGTCGTCGGCCATCCGCTCCAGGCCCGGCAACCCGTGCCGCAGCCACCGCTTGAGCGGCGTCTGGGCGCCCCCCGGCTCGGAGTTGAGCAGCGCCTGCATGGCCCCGCACCCGGAGTGCCCGCACACCGTGATCGATCTCACGCGCAGCACGTCCACCGCGTACTCGATCGCGGCGGCCACCGAGTCGTCCCCGCTCTCCTCGCCGGGCGGCGGCACGAGGTTGCCCACGTTCCGCACGACGAACAGGTCACCGGGACCACTGGAGGTGATCATCGAGGTCACCAGCCGCGAGTCGGCACAGGTCAGGAAGAGCTGCGAAGGCCGCTGCCCTTCCCTGGCCAGCCGCGCCAGCTCGCCCCGCACGAGCGGAGCGGTGTTGCGCTGGAACGCGCTGATGCCACGGGCGAGTTGGCGGCCGGCGGTGCCGGTGTTCTCTCCGGTGCCGGGGTGGGCGTCCGTGCCGGTACCGCCGGGTTCGGAAGCGCCGGGTGCCGAGGTGCCGGGTGCGGCGGTGCCTGGTGCGGGACGGTCGGTCGATTCGGTGGTGGGGTCGGTGGTGGGGT
>NZ_JBLTJC010000648.1:0-3244 GCF_048158785.1 Streptomyces colwelliae
GGGCGCGGAGGCCGGGGCGATGACGGCGGCCGAAATCCGATTCGAGGGAGTGGGAACCGGATCGGGCTGAGCGGTGTACCAAAAGTGATGGCGTTGCCACGTGGCGTTACAGCAGATCGCGCAGGGAACGGTCTCGGACCATGAGGGCGGCCCGCTTGGCGGGCAGGTCGACCTCGGCGGAGAACCGGAAACCGGCGTCCAGGAAAGCGGCTACGGAAGGGGTGTTGCGAATGTCGGGTTCCGCGACGATGCGGGCGCAGGTGGAGCGGTTGTCGAGCACAAGGTCGGCGACGGCCCGGAGAAGGATGCCACCCAGCCCTCGTCCTCGGTCGGCGACGTTACCGATGAGGAGGTGGATGCCGGTGTCGTGCGGTCGGGCGGGGTAGTGGCGAGCCAGGGGGTCGAGGTCAGCCCGGTAGATCTCCCAGTAGCTCATCGGGGTGCCGTCCAGCACGCCGAGACAGGGAACGCTGCGTCCGTCGCCGGAGAGTTGGGCGCGCAGGTGATCCTCGGTCAGCGCCTGAGGTCCGGCCAGTTCCCAGAACTCCGCGACAGCAGGGTCGTTCATCCAGCGGTTGATCAGCGGAAGGTCGCGTTCGATGTGGACGGGGAGGAGGTGGAAGGCGCCTGCGGGGGTGTGGGTCTGTCCCCAGTCGGCGATGCGGTCGAGGAGGTCGTCGCCGGGCGGGGTGTAGGAGTTGGGCGAGATGTCATAGGTAGGCCGGGCGTCCGAGTCGGCCGGGATGGCCGCGTTGGGCTGGGCGGTGCCTTCCGCGCCCTCCGCTGAGTTCTGTCGCCCGATGGTGTCGGGCCCGTCGGGAGCAGCTGCGCGGTGGGCTACCGCACCGCGGGCTACCGCATCCCCTGCATCCGCCTCGGCGCAGAGCGCGATGAACTCCTCGGGCAAGCGGAGGCCGAGGGTGTCCTCGCTGTCCGTGCTCGGGCTCGGGCTCGCACTCGCGCTGGCGGCTAGCTCGGAGCTGGGGACAGTCGCGGTGTCGGCGCTCGCGTCGGTCGGAGGCACGGTGACGCTCCTCTCAGGGAATGGGGTGGGTCATGTTCCTCAGGGGCGAAGGGAGTTGGTGCTGGTCGGAGTTGAAGGCAGTTGGTCGCGGCCGGAGTTGAAGGGAGTCAGCGGCGGTCGAAGTCGGAAGAAGCAGTTGGCGTTCGAAGCCGGTTGCTGTGCTGGTCGGAGCCAAAGACCATCCGCGGTGACCGGATCGGGAGACGGTTGGCGGTGCCCATCGGAGCCAGTGACGTTGACGGGTGACGGTGACGGTCAGGAATGAAGGGGGTTCGCGATAGTGACGTAGACGGACTGGGTGTCGACCGGGCCGACGAGTTCGTCGAGGCCGTGCAGTCGGGTCAGCAGGTTGGCCTTGCAGCGCAGGACGGGTGAGTCGAACAGGCGGGCCGGCAGGGAGGTGCGCAGCCGGGCGGGACCGGAGGCCACGTCACCGAGGAAGCGCCGGAAGGCGGAGAGCAACAGCCGCTCGTCGGCGAGACGTTGCGAACCGAACGCTCCGATGAGACCGAGCACGTTGTTGATCGCGAGGTAATACGCGAAGCGTTCGTCGGTGACCTCGTCGGAGACGAAGGTGTCGCTGTGTTCGCCGATGCCGGGCAGCCGGGCGTCGATTTCCTCGCGCCGGGACGCGCGGAAGTAGTAGCCCTGGTTGTCGCGGTACCGGCCACCCACGGGCCACCCTTCGCCGTCCAGCAGAAGCAACGTGTTCTGCTGGTGCGCCTCCAGGGCGATCCCCGCCTCGCTGTCCAGCCACAGCACGGGACGGACGACCTGCTCCAGGTAGCGCAGGAACCACTCGGCGGCGACTGCTCCGCGCGACCGGCCGGTCCGCGCGGCGAGGCCCGTGACGACTTCGGCCAGACGGGACCGCAACAGCGGTGCACCGGACGTGGAGTGGCCGGTGTCGCCGACGTGGTTGATGCGGCTGATGCGGCTGACGTGCGAGGTCGTCGCCGGTCCGCCGACGGTGGCGCTCCGCCCGGTGTACGGCCGGAGTGAGACGAGCCCGGCGATGCAGGACACATCGTCGGACACGCTGAAGGGGTTGTGCCGGATCACCACGTCGATTCCGGCCAGGGGCACACGGGCATCCCGCTCCCCCGAGTCGGCGCCGCACTCGTCCAACGCGTCGACGGCCAGCCACGCCGGGTCGCGGACGATGTCGAAGCCGGGGTGGGCAGCGTGCCAGTGCTGGGACAGGCCGGTGCGGAGCAGGCGGTGGACCTCGACGCCTCGGTGGAGTTCCTTACGGAGGTTCTCACGGCGGGAGTTGGTGATGCGGAGGCCCAGGGACAGCTTGAGCATGGCGGGGGCGCCGGTTTGGTGGACGGTTCGTACAGAGGAGGTGGGGTGCCACGGGGCGCCGTGGGTGCCGAGGTCCTGGATCAGACCGGCGTCGAGCAAGGCTGCGACATCGGCTCGGTGTTGGATCTCGCGCCACTGCCAGGGATGCAGGGGAAGAGCCGCATGCCCCTCGGGCAACGGGAGTTCGGGGCCGGCGAGTCGGGCCGTCAGCTGGGCGGCGGGGACAGTCCGACCGCGTTCGGTCCAAGCCGAGTCAGTGGCGAGTACGGCAGGGGCGACAGCCAGCCAGTGCAACGGGAAGGAACCGCGCAACTCCGGTGAGTACAGGCGGGCTTCGGCCTCGGAGAGACCCTCGCGACTCTTCGGGGTCGGGTGCAACGGGTGTCCGAGCAGGAGTGCCTGTTCGGCGGAGAGGAAGAGATCGGGACCGTCGGCCGGGCGTGCGCGGCGGTCGGTGACGAAGGTGACGGTACGACGGACGGAGTCGGCTACGCGGGCCACCAGGTCGGTCACGGTTTCGGTCGCCGTTGCAGATGCCGTTGCAGGTTCCCTTGTCCCTGCCGCTGTCACCGCCTCGCCAATATCCGGGGCGGCCATGGGAAGTGCCGAACCCAAGGGTGCTCCGGATGCGCCTACCTCGGTAACCCCGGCGGCACTGCCAGCCCCCTGCGGCACTGCTCCCGCAGACGCGAAGGTCGCCGTATCGGCACCCGCTACGGAGCCGCCGTCACGCGCAACCGTCTCTCTGGCGAGCAGCGCCGCGACCGTCACCGCGTCGACAGGTGGTGCGCCGTGGGGAGTGTTGGACAGGTACGGAAGACCGAAGCGGTGCCAGCCCGTCGGGGACCAGTAGTGGACCTGGGCGAGCAGGGCCGTCACCGGATTCCGCTTCGCTCGCGCGGAGGCGTGATG
>NZ_JBLTJC010000649.1:0-3238 GCF_048158785.1 Streptomyces colwelliae
TCCGTAGCCGACGCCGACGTGCCCGCCGTTGCCGTATTCGGCCGCCGACTCCTCGGCGTCGGTTTCGGTGGACGCGAGGGCGTTCGGCGCGGTGGCGAGGGCGCCGACGCTGCCCGCCAGCGCGACGTCCAGGCCAGGTCGTGGACCTTGTGGTGGACCATGCCGGCCAGTGGTTCGCCCGCCGGGACCTGCATGCTCAGCAGGAACTCCGTCTCCTGGCGGGACTCGTCGAGTACGTCCGGGACGCCGTTGTGGTTCTCGGGGATGCTGAGCAGTCCGTCACGCAGCCCGGCGAAGTCGCCCTGGGCGCGGGAGCGTTCGTAGGAGTCCATCAACTGCCAGGCCGCGAGGGCCCCGTTGACGACGTACTTGCCCTGGTCGCCCGCGTCGTACCAACCACCCTGGACGTCGAGGGAGTAGTCGCAAGTGCCGGGCAGGCAGGGCACGTTGGTGTCGCCCTTGTTGGGGGCCACACCGACGTGTCCGGCGGGTCGGGCGTAGGCGTCGCCGGCGTACTGGGCCTCGATGGGCGTGCCGCTGCGGACGTCGTAGAAGTAGCCCAACGCGTCCTTGCGCAGGGCGGTGTAGGGGTTCTCCGCGATGGCGAACGGATAGCTGGTCGCGTCGCCGACCACGAGCGTGTAGCCCGTGCCGGCCTTGCGCACCGAGCTGAAGTCGGCGATGTGTACGTGGTCACCGGAGGCGGTGTCCGTGCCCTGGACGTGAATGCGTCCCGACTTCACGACCGCGCCCGAACCGTCAAGCAGGCGCCAACTCACTGGATTCGTCGAAGAGTTGACGATCGACGCCTTCTTGGGGCCGTGGACCGCGTAGCCGTACTGGTTCGTCCGCACCGGAGAGCCGAAGTCGCGTCCGCCGCCCGGGGGTGTCGCGCCGCCGGTGAGGGAGACGTCGTCGAGGCAGAGGGTGAACGGCTGGGCGGCGCCGCCCTGTTGGAAGGAGAGCTGGGCGTGCAGGTTCGCCGCGGTGGAGTTGCCCGTGAACTGGAAGGTCTTCGGTGTGGTGGTGACGGCGGCGGTCTTGTTGAGGGTGGTCGTGAACGGGGCGGCGGGCAGTTGCAGTACGGCGTGGATCGACACGTCCCGGGTGGCGGAGGCCGTGAAGCTCAGGGTGTAGGGCCGGCCAGCCTCCAGTGGGATGTCGTTCTGGCCGATCATCGAGTCCCACACGTTGACGGTCCCGCCGGGGACATCGGCGCACAGGCGCCCCGAGTTGACGGTGGACGGCGTGTTGCCGCTGCTCCACCACGAGGTCTTGCCGTTGTCGAACGTGCCGTTGAGCACCCGTTCGTAGGGCGCGTCCGCGGCCTGCGCGGACGTCACGGGAAGCACGGGCGTCGCGACCAGGGTGGCGACGGTCAGGGCGGGCGCGAGGAGGACCGCGCCCCATCTGGTCCTGCGGAATTCGGTTCTGCGGAATTCGGCTCTGCGAAATCTGGTCCTGCGGAACATACCGGGCCCTCTCGGTGACAGGGTCCCGGCTCGGTGCGGCGTCAGTGCCAGATGGTGGGTGGGGGCGACGAGGCTGTCAAGACTTCACGCACAGGAGTCGTTTCCACAGCCTTTCCGCGTCCGGACCCTTCACAGACTGAACGTTCCGCTTCTAGTCTGCGACTGTTAGCGCTTCCAGTTTCTGACGGAGGCATCGCATTGGAACCGGCCGGACTGTGGCGTCAACCCAGTTCCATAGCAGTTCAGCAGCGATATTCACATCAAGGACGAGGGCACTCCGATTGTCACCGCTCTCGGAAAATCCCGTAGACGGAGGTTCAAGTCAGTGAGTTCGAGTCAGTGAACACGTTCGGTCCCGGCTTCCTGTGGGGCGCCGCCACATCGAGCTATCAGATCGAGGGCGCGGTCGCGGAGGACGGCCGGGGGCCCTCGATCTGGGACACCTTCGCCGCCACGCCGGGTGCCGTCCAGGGCGGTGACACCGGGGCCGTCGCGGCCGACCACTACCACCGCTTCCCCGGGGACATCGCACTGATGGCCCAACTCGGCCTGCGCGCCTACCGGTTCTCCCTCGCCTGGCCCCGGATCCAGCCGACCGGCTCCGGCCCGGCGAACCAGCGCGGCCTCGACTTCTACCGCCGTCTCACGGACACCCTGCTGGACCACGGCATCCAGCCCTGGCCCACCCTCTACCACTGGGACCTGCCCCAGCCGCTGGAGGACGCCGGTGGTTGGCCGGTGCGGGACACGGCCGAGCGGTTCGCCGAGTACGCGGCCCTCGCGCACGAGGCGCTGGGCGACCGCGTCGCCCACTGGACCACCCTCAACGAGCCCTGGTGCTCGGCCTTCCTCGGCTACGCCACGGGCCGCCACGCACCCGGCCGCCGCGAGCCCGGCGCCGCCGTACGCGCCGCCCATCACCTGCTGCTCGCCCACGGATTGGCGGCGGAGGCGATACGGGACGGCGACTCGCACGTCGGCATCACGCTCAACCTCACCCACGTCACCCCGCTCGGCACCGAGCCCGCCGACCTGGACGCGGCCCGCCGGGTCGACGGCATGCAGAACCGCCTCTTCCTCGACCCGCTGCTGCGCGGCGCCTACCCCGACGACGTGCTCGACGACCTCCGCGAGATCACCGGCACCGGCCACATCCGCGACGGCGACCTGAAGCGGATCGGCGCGCCGCTGGACCACCTGGGCATCAACTACTACGCGCCGATGCTGGTCGCGGGCAGCACTACACCGGTCCAATCCGCCTATGTGGGCTCGCCATTGGTCCGTGTCGCCGACGGCGGCCGGCCGCGCACCGCGATGGGCTGGGAGATCGACGAGCGGGGACTCCTGGACCTCCTCCTGCGGCTCAAGGCCGACTATCCGGCCGTACCCCTGTACATCACGGAGAACGGCGCCGCCTTCGACGACGTGGTCGAGCGGGACGGGGCGCACGGTGCGGTGCGCGAGGTGGTGCACGACGCGGACCGGATCGCCTACCTGGACGGCCATCTCCACGCCTGCGCACGGGCGATCGACCGCGGTGTGCCGCTCAAGGGCTACTTCGTCTGGTCGTTCCTCGACAACTTCGAGTGGTCCTTCGGCTACGGGCCCCGCTTCGGCATCGTGCACGTCGACTACGCGACCCAGCGCCGTACGCCGAAGGACAGCGCCCACTGGTACGCGGAGGTCATCCGGCGCGGCGGCCCGTGACACCGTCAGCGCTTACAGTGCTGCTACCGCCCACACCTGCCACCGCCCGCCCCCGCTAC
>NZ_JBLTJC010000650.1:0-3227 GCF_048158785.1 Streptomyces colwelliae
ATGGGCGGGGCGATGGCGTTGGCGATCTGCGAGCCGGTGTTGACGATCGAGATCGGCAGGGCGCGCTCGTCCTTGTCGAACCAGCGCTCGTTGACCTTGAGGCTGGCCGTGAAGAACGGCGACTCGGTCCCCCGTGAGGTTTCGATGTTCCAGCGCGCCACGTCCCGCTCTTCCCGTACGTCTTCGCTCCGCACCCGTGTGGCCGTCCTGGCCGTCGGACTGGGGGCCACCGCCGTGCTGGGCACCGGGGTCGCGAGCGCCGCCACCGCGAGCGTCGCGCCGAAGACGGTCAGTGCGAAGACCGCCGCCTCCTGGGTCGACCCGGTGAAGAAGTACACGCTGTCCGCGAGTTTCGCCCAGGCCGGCAGCATGTGGCAGTCCACCCACAGCGGGCAGGACTTCGCCGTGGCCAGCGGCACCAACGTCGTCGCCGCGCACGGCGGGACCGTCGTCAAGGCCGGCGGCAACGGTGCGGGCGACGGTGCCGCGTACGGCAACGCCATCGTCATCAAGCACGGCAACGGCACGTACTCCCAGTACGCCCACCTCTCGCGCATCGACGTGAAGGTCGGCCAGGTCGTCAGCACCGGTCAGCACATCGCGCTGTCCGGCAGCACCGGCAACTCCAGCGGTCCCCACCTGCACTTCGAGATCCGTACGACCGCCAACTACGGCTCGGCGATAGACCCGGTCGCGTTCCTGCGCGGCAAGGGTGTGACCGTCTGAGCCGGTCCGGTCAAGCGGGCTTCGAGCCCGCGTGAGCCTGCGTGATCATGTCGGTGGCGACCTCCAGGACGGCCTTGCGCTTGTCCTCGGGGTCGCCTTCGAGGTCCTGCACGGCGAACATGCCGGCGTGCAGCGTGAAGATCGCGCTGAGCGAACGGACCTGGTCGACCAGACTCGACTCGGGGTCGATCATGATCTCCCGCAGACCGCGCATCCGCTCCTTGAAACGCTCGCCGATGCGCAGGTCCCGTACCGTCGCCTGGTTCTCCTGCATGAAGCGGAACAGCGGGGTGGCGCCGTCGAGCGCGACGGCGTAGCGCCGTACGATCTCCTGCTTGGTCTCCAGGGTGTGCGGCTGGCCGCGGCCCCACTCGATCAGGTCTTCGATCGGCTTCGTCAGGTCCTCGAAGATGCTGACGAGGATCTCTTCCTTGGTCTTGAAGTGGTAGTAGAGCGCCGCCTTCGTGACGTCCAGGTGCTCGGCGATCTCGCGCAGCGAGGTCTTCTCGTAGCCCTGCTCGGCGAAGAGCTCGAGCGCCACGTCCTGGATGCGCTGGCGGGTGTCTCCGCGACGCTGCCGCTTGGTGCCGTCCATGGTGCCGCCCATTCGTCTCATGCTCCAGCAAACTTACTTGACGCCCGGCTAGTTACGGGTCTACTTTCCCTGAGTGTAGTCAACTAGCCGGGCGGCAAGTAAGTAGCCGGACGGTGGCGGTATCAAGGGGAGTGGGAAAGATGGCGGACACACAGACGGTCGAGGCCGGGCCGGGGGCGCCCGGGCCAGAGGTGGACGGTAAACAGCCGAAGAGCGTGCGGGTCGTCCTGCTCGCCCTGATGATCACCATGATGCTCGCGATGCTCGACAACATGATCGTGGGTACGGCCATGCCGACGATCGTCGGTGAGCTGGGCGGGCTGGAGCATCTGTCGTGGGTCGTCACCGCGTACACGCTCGCCACGGCCAGCTCCACGCCCCTGTGGGGCAAGCTCGGTGACATGTACGGGCGCAAGGGCGCCTTCATGACCTCGATCGTGATCTTCCTGGCCGGTTCCGCGCTGAGCGGTATGGCGCAGAACATGGGGCAGTTGATCGGTTTCCGGGCCATCCAGGGTCTCGGTGCCGGTGGTCTGATGGTCGGCGTCATGGCGATCATCGGCGACCTCATCCCGCCGCGTGAGCGGGGCAAGTACCAGGGCATGATGGCCGGCGTCATGGCGCTCGCGATGATCGGCGGACCGCTGGTCGGCGGCACCATCACCGACAACTGGGGCTGGCGCTGGTCCTTCTACATCAACCTGCCGCTCGGTGTCATCGCGCTCGCCGCGATCAGTGCCGTGCTGCACCTCCCGAAGAAGCGGTCGCAGGCGCGGATCGACTACCTGGGCGCCGGGCTGCTGGCCGTCGGCATCACCTCGATCGTGCTCGTCACCACGTGGGGCGGTTCGCAGTACGACTGGACGTCCGCGCGGATCATGGAACTGATCGGGCTCGGTGTGGCCTCGCTCGTCGGGTTCGTGTTCTGGCAGACCAAGGCCGCCGAGCCGGTCGTGCCGCTGCACATCTTCCGCAGCCGCAACTTCACCCTGATGGCGATCATCGGCTTCATCACCGGGTTCGTGATGTTCGGTGCGACGCTTTTCCTGCCGCTGTACCAGCAGTCCGTGCAGGGCGCGTCCGCTACGAACTCCGGGTTGCTGCTTCTGCCGATGCTCGGGGCGATGCTCGTGACCTCGATGGTCGCGGGGCGGGTGACCACCAACACCGGTAAGTACAAGGTGTTTCCGGTCGCCGGCAGCGTGCTGATGGGTGTCGGGCTGTATCTGCTGTCGACCATGGACACCGATACGACTCGTTTCATGTCCGGTGTGTTCATGGCCGTCGTCGGGCTCGGCATGGGCTGTCTGATGCAGATCACCATGCTGGTCGCGCAGAACAGCGTGCAGATGAAGGACATGGGGGTCGCGTCCTCGACGAGCACGCTGTCCCGGACGCTCGGTTCGTCGTTCGGTGTCGCCATCATGGGGGCGCTGTTCAACAACCGGGTCCAGGACGTCATGGCTGAGCGGGCGGGTGCACTGGGGTCCAAGGTGACCGAGCAGTCCGCGACGCTCAACGCGGCGAGTCTGGCGAAGCTGCCGGCGGTGGCGCGGGAGGCGTATCAGCACGCGGTGTCTGCCGGTGTCCACTCCGCGTTCCTGCTGGGGGCGGTGGTGGCTGTGGTCGCGCTGGTGGCCGCGGTGTTCGTGAAGGAGGTTCCGCTGAAGGGGGCGGGGCCGAAGGCTGAGGGTTCGGGCGAGGGTGCGGGATCGGTGGCGCCGGCGTCGATCGTCGAGGCCGTCTGATCTGCCGACAGTGAGCTGAAGGTCCCCCGGTTGGTGTCCGCCCCGGGGGGCCTTCTTTGCGTGTGGTGCGGTTGTGAGGTGTGGGTTCGGCTGGGGGCGGCTGCGGGTCGTGCGTTTGTCTGCGGGTCCGTTGCCGGGGGCTCTGCCCCCGGCAACGG
>NZ_JBLTJC010000651.1:0-3110 GCF_048158785.1 Streptomyces colwelliae
GCTCACGCCGCAGTTGGGTGCGCTTGGTCTCGTTCAGCCCGGCGATCTCGTGACCGTCGATACGGACACTGCCCGACGTCGGGGAGTCGAGCCCGGCGGCACAGTGCATCAGCGTGCTCTTGCCGGACCACGCCGCCCTGGGCGCCCGCGCCGCCGCCAGCGTCAGCGCGTGCGCGCAGAGCACCAGGACCGCGAACTCGTGCAGCAGAAAGGTCACGGCGATGACGGCGCCGTACGGCCACCAGGACTGTCCTTCCAGTGCCCGCACCAGGAGCAGTGTCGCCCCGGCCACGCCCGCCGCGACGAGGGCGTAGGAGCGGCCCTCCTGGGCGTAGTGGCCGGTCAGCGGGGTGATCGCGTAGAGGAGGCCGGCCCAGAGGCCGATCCTGGGGCGGGCCAGGCGGACGCCGAGGGCCGCGACCAGGCCCGCCGTCGCCGCCGCGCCGCACACGGACGGCAGGCGGAGGGCCACCTCGCCGGGGTGGACGGCGAGGACGGCGTGCATGAGGAGGTAGTACAGGCCGTGCACGGCGTCGACACCGTGCAGCAGGTGCCAGATCTGCGGGACCGTGCGCCGTCCGACCAGGAAGGTGACGCCCTCGTCGCCCCACATCCCGCCGCGGTCGAGCCCCCACAGCCCCAGCGCGAGCATGACGACCACCGGCACGACCACGGCGACGCCCCCCGCACGGGTCCGTCGCCCGTGCCTGTACTCACCCTCACCTTGGCTGTCCACCTGGCTGATTTTGTACTGTTAGCAAGCTCTTACCGACGATTGACGGTGTATTAGCATTCCTGCGGCATTCACCCGGCTTACGATCCGCCGTGATGAACGCCGCCCGCAGACACCGCGTCCTCGCCCTCACCCTCGCCTGGCTCGCCACCCGCGCCGGAATGCTGCTCCTCCTCGCGCACAACGACCTGCCCCTGCTCGGCCGGGGCGGGGTCGCGCGGGAGGTGTGGCGCCTGTACCACCACTGGTACGGCGTCCTGTCGCACGGCGCGTTCCCGGCGCACGACCCGCTGTGGCAGTACCCGCCGGGCGCCGGCCCCGTACTCCTGGCCCCCGCGCTGCTGCCGGACCTGACGTACTTCCAGGCGTTCGTCGTCCTCACCCTCGCGACCGACGCGCTGATCACCCTGACGCTCGCCCGCGCGGGCACCCGCCCCGGCCACAGCCTGCGCGGCGCCGCGTACTGGATCGCCTGCCTCCCCCTCCTCCTGCACATGCCCCTCGTCCGCTACGACGTGCAGGTCACGGCGTTCGCCGTCATCTCCCTGTTGACGTTGTCGCGCTCCACGCGTGTGTGCGGCGCGTTCGCGGCGCTGGGCGCGCTGGTGAAGGTGTGGCCGGCGCTGGTGCTGCTGGGGATGCCGAGGGGGCGGACGACGCGGTCGGTGTGGTCGTGGGCGGTGGGGACGGGAGCCTTGTCGCTCATGTCTCTCGTGGTCTTGTTCAACAATCCTTTCGCCTTCTTGCGCCAACAGGGCGGCCGGGGCGTACAGATCGAGTCACTCGGCGGCACGCTGCTCGGCCTGGCGACCCACGCCGGCTGGCCGGGCCAGGTGCACTATCGGTACGGCGCGATGGAGTTCACGGGGCCGTACGTCTCCACGGTCGCCGACGCCTCCCTCGCGCTCACGGCGGTCGCCTTCGGGCTGCTGCTGTGGTGGCGGATCCGCGCCCGCCGCTGGACCGACGCGACGCCGTACGACGCCGCGCTGAGCGCCGTCCTGCTGTTCACCGTGACCAGCCGGGTCATCAGCCCCCAGTACATGATCTGGCTGCTCGGCCTGGCCGCCGTCTGTCTGACCTCGCGGCACACGACACAGCGCGCGGTGGCCGCGCTGATCGTGGCGGCGACCGCGGTCAGCTCCGTCGAGTTCCCCGTCCTGTACGGCGACGTCATCCACAGCACCTGGACGGGCTGCGCCCTGATGGTCGTACGCAACGGTCTGCTGGCCGCCGCGGCCGTCCTCTCCTTCGTCCGCCTGTGGCGGTCGTCGCGGCCGCTCCCGGCGATCGCACGCACGCGCGTGCAGTCCCCCGGCCCCTACGGGGAGTCCCAGCCGTTGACCTCGGCACACTCCGGCGCCTGATTGACTGAGGCCCGAAGCGCGCGGGGGACGCACCCGCACGGGTCGAACGACATCCAGTGACGGAGGGGACGGCCGCACATGACCTGGCTGATCACCGGCGGCGCCGGCTACATCGGGGCGCACGTAGTGAGGGCGATGACCGAGGCGGGCGAACAGGCGGTCGTCTACGACGACCTGTCCACCGGCATCGCCGAGCGCGTGCCCGAGGGCGTACCCCTGGTGGTGGGTTCGACCCTGGACGCGGAACGGGTGGCCCGCACCCTCGCCGACCAGGAGGTCACCGGAGTCGTCCACCTGGCGGCGAAGAAGCAGGTGGGCGAGTCGGTGGGCCGGCCGCTCCACTACTACCGGGAGAACGTCGAGGGCCTCCGCGTCCTCCTGGAGGCGGTGACCACGGCCGGCGTCCCGTCCTTCGTCTTCTCGTCCTCGGCGGCCGTCTACGGCATGCCGGACGTGGAGCTGGTCACCGAGGAGACGCCCTGCGTCCCGATGTCGCCGTACGGCGAGACCAAGCTGGCGGGTGAGTGGCTGGTCCGCGCGACGGGCCGGGCGACAGGCCTCTCCACGGCCTCCCTGCGCTACTTCAACGTGGCCGGCGCCGGCGCCCCCGAACTCGCCGACGTCGGCGTCTTCAACATCGTCCCCATGGTCTTCGAGAAGCTCACCGAGAACGCGCCCCCGCGCATCTTCGGCGACGACTACGACACCCCCGACGGCACCACCGTCCGCGACTACATCCACGTCGTGGACCTGGCCGAGGCCCACGTCGCCGCCGCCCGCGCCCTCCAGGCCTCCCCCGGCCGCGCCCTCACCCTCAACATCGGCCGCGGGGAAGGCGTTTCGGTCCGCGAGATGATCGACCTCATCAACACGATCACCGGCTGCCACGGCGGGCATCGCGGTCTCCAACCCCAGTGACTCGGCGATGAAGATCATGGCCGCGGTGATGGCGGCCGGCATGGTCCCGCCGCTGGCGATGGCCCTGGCGACGACCGTGCGCGGCAAGCTCT
>NZ_JBLTJC010000652.1:0-3068 GCF_048158785.1 Streptomyces colwelliae
CGCCAATGCTGTGCCATACACCGGTCAACATTCCGTCAATGACGGGGTGTTGGGGGCGGGATCGAGCGGCGGGGTCAGACTCAGAAGGAGGCGTCCTGCGAACCCACCGCCGAGGCATCCGCGCCATCCACACCGTCCGCCTCTACGCCGAACAGGTCTTCGGAGGCCGTGGCCGTCAGGGCCCGGTCGAACCAGGTCGTGAGGGTGTGGAGATCGGCGCAGGACGTGATGCGTTCCCGGGTGTCCTCGGAGACAAAGATTCCGCGGTTCTCCAGCAGTCGCAGGATCAACGCGGCCTCGCCCGCGGCTTTGCCCTCGGCCTGGCCCTCGAGATAGGCCCTCTCCATGAGGTGGCCCCGGCCGGGGAAGTAGTTGACGAAACCCATGATGCTCCTCCATTTGTCGCCGGCGGGGGTCTCCCCGAGGGTGACGTCCAGGAATTGGTAGATGTAGTCGGAGGCGTCTGTGTCCATGCCTGTCAGGGCATGGTCCAGTGCGTCCAGTATGGCGTCGCAGTCGCGGTTGTTGGCGTGTGTCAGGGCGGAGAAGGCGGCCATCGCGGGGTTTCTGGCCGCGGTCCTCGCGTCCGTGATCATCGGGAGGTTGTCCGGTCCGACGACGAGGGGCCACGTTCGCTGGACGGTCCAGCCGCGTGTGCCGCAGTCGAACGGACCGGCCGCCCACTTGGCCGTGGCCCGGTCGCGGCAGAGCACGAGCAGAAGTACCGGCAGCTTGTACTTCGACTGGAGGTAGGCGACGTAGTACGGCCAGCTCGCCTCCTTCCTGTCGTCGCGCCGTTCCTGCGACTCGACGGCGAGCAGGAAGTCCTCCCCGTCCGACGGGCAGATCCGCAGCGCGGTGTCGATGTGCCGTGCGATCGGCCGGGTCTCCGTCACGTCGGAGGTGATCGCGTAGACCGCCGCCTTCTCGGGTAACGCGATGCCCAGCACACCGAAGACGGGCGTGAGGATCTCGGGCCGCTCCTGGAAGATGCGGTGCATGCCCTCGTGAGCTGATGTGACCATGTGCGCAACCTAGATGGATCAAGGACCGGGCTGTCCGGCCGATTCGGGGGCGTTCACTCTTTCGAGGGGCGAAGGAACGTTCAGGCCGCGCGGCCCAGTTCGCACCAGACGTACTTGCCGCGGTGGCCGTTCCTGGACAGGGGCTGCCAGCCCCAGAGGTTGGCGCAGGCCCTGACCAGGGCAAGGCCGCGGCCCTCCTCCAGATCGGTGATCGCGGTCAACTCATGTGGGGGCTCCGGGGGTTCGGGGTTCGCGTCCCAGGCGCCGATGCGGAGGACGCTGGGCGCCCAGGAGACTCGTAGCGCGGCGGGTCCCTCAGTGTGGCGAACGGCGTTGCCCACCAGCTCCGTTGCGAGGAGTTCGGCGGTGTCGACCAGGCCGATCAGTCCGTGCATCGTGAGGATCAGGCGGAGGGTGCGGCGACTGATCGTGACGGCGCGGGGGTCGTTGGGGATGTTGAGGGAGTACTCCCAGGGGGCGGGGTGTTCGGTTTCGGGCATGCGTGAACTCCGGTTGAGTGGAGGGGAGTTGAGGTTCAGGGACGGTGGCAGTGCCGCAGCCGTCATGGCAGGACGGAGCGGTGCGCTTCCGGCTACCCGGCGTTCCGCAACGTGTGCGGCGCATCACTGACGGTAGGGCCATAATTTGGGACCGCGCAAGTCGTTGCCGTAATCTGCCCCCGAACGAGGCGTTGCCGTAGCGCAGTTGGGACGAGGAGGAAGCCATGGCGCGCAGGAAACAGCCCACCGCGCGGCAAGAGCGTCTGGGTGCCGAGTTGCGGAAACTACGCGAGGCGGCGGGGATCAAGGGACGTGAGGCCGCGACCCTGCTCGGGGCGGACTCGGCGCAGATCAGCCAGATCGAGTTCGGCACGGCAGGGGTGAGCGGAGAGCGAGTACGACGACTTGCCGCTCACTACGCGTGCACCGACACCGAGTTGGTCGAGGCGCTGGTGGCCATGGCAGCTGATCGGACCCACGGCTGGTGGGAGGAGTACCGGGGGCTACTGCCCACGCCTTTCCTCGACCTGTCCGAACTGGAGCACCACGCCACTTACCGATGGGACGTGGACTTCCTGCACATCCCGGGGCTTCTCCAGGCCGAGGACTACGCCCGTGCGCTCTTCTCGTTCACCACGCCCGAACTCCCCTCGATCGAACTCGACGCCTGCGTGAACCACCGCATGCAACGCCGCCTGATCATCGACGCCCGACCCACCCCCTATGAAACGGTGATCCACGAAGCGGCGCTCCGCATCAGGATCGGCGGCCGGACAGCCTTCCGGTCTCAACTGGCCCGCATCCTGGACCTGTCGGAGGCGGATAACGTCACCGTGCGCGTCATCCCGTTCGACCTCGACGACTTCGCCGGCGCCGGAAGCACCATGGTGTACGCGGGAGGTGCCGTCCCCGCGCTGGACACCGTCGTACGCGACGCACCGCATGGCACCGCGTTTATCGACTCAGCAGCCCAACTGGACCACTTTCGAACGCTCTTCCGTAAAGTGGAGGCGGTGTCGCTCGCCCCCGAGCGGTCGCGGGAATTCATCCACCAGCTGGCTAAGGAACTGTGAGGCGAGCCATGGCCACCCTCGACAACTGGCAGAAGTCGTCATACTCCGGCGGCGGCGAAGGCAACGCCTGCGTCGAACTCGCCGCATCCCCCACCGCGATCCACCTCCGCGAATCAGACACCCCGACCACCGAACTCACCACCACGCCCACTCCCCTCACCCACCTGCTGCAAGCAATACGCACCGGCACCTTCCCCCAGCACCCCTGACAAAGAAGCTGCGAGTCACACCATGAGCCGCACCCTCTACTGGCAGAAGTCATCCTTCTCCGGCAGCGGCGACGGCAACGCCTGCGTCGAGGTCGCCGCCCTCCCCACCGCGATCCACCTCCGCGAAAGCGACACGGGTACATACTGAAGACTCTGACCCAACGAGCCACCGAACTCTCAAGCTTTGTCGAAGAGCACTTCCGAACAAAGCTCGAATTTCTACACGTCGAGCTGAGCTACATCAATTCATTGCACACAGAC
>NZ_JBLTJC010000653.1:0-3014 GCF_048158785.1 Streptomyces colwelliae
ATAAGAGACAGGTGGGGGCTGGGTGCGCAGTTCCCCGCGCCCCTAGGGAGCTGCGGTTGCCGTGGGTTCCACGTCTCCGTCTCCTGAACCGTCTCCGTCTCCGTCGCCGTCTCCCGGGTCGTCGGTTGACGGGGTCCACTTGGCGGCCAAGGTGGTGTAAGACGCCGTGTTGTCCACGAAGTTGGCCAGGGCTGCGGCGACCACGCTTTGGATTGCGGTCTGGTCGGGGACGACCATGGCTGTGCCGATGGGCATGATCGTGGTGCGGGCGCTGCCGCGGATGGCGGCGCCGTTCGTGCCCGTCTCGGTGAACTGGGCGGCTACCGTCACGGGCGCGTAGGTGCCGCTGACGGAGTCGGGGGCGATGACGCTGTTGTAGCTGGAGTCGGAGACGTTGACGTAGATGGTGTGGCCGGCCTCGGTGATGGTGGCGCGGCCGGCGAAGTCGATGGCCAGGCCCCAGGGTTGGGTGGTGTCGATGTCCATGGGTGGAGTGGGTTCCTTTCGTCAGGTCTGGCGGCCGTACATGAGGATCGGGTTGGCGTAGACCGTGCCGGAGGCGCTGGTTACCTGGGCCTGGACCTCGACCTTGAGCTGGGTGCCGTAGACCGAGCCGAAGTCGGAGCTGATCAGGGCCTCGTAGATGAAGTCCGTGCCGGCGCTGACCGTGCTGCCCCACTGGGCGCCGTTGACGAGGACCTGGACGGAGCCGGTGGCGCCGGAGCTGGCTCGGGTGTTCATGACGAGGCGCATCTTCGGCTGCCAGGCGATGTTGTAGGACATCGCGATCGTCGTCATCGCGGTCGACGTGGTCTGCGGCCAGCGGGTCATGGTCGTGTCCTGCGGCGGCAGCATGTTCAGCCAGGGGCGGGCCAGGCCGCCGGTGTTGATGTCGTCCGAGACGATCTCGCGCTCGGCCTTGTCGTAGAGGCGGAGGGGTTGCAGCGAGTCGGCCGTTCCGTCGCCGTTGTACATGCTCATCGCCAACTGGCCGGTCTGGCGGCGGAGTTCCATGCGGTACTCGTTGCCGTTGGTCCACTTGCCGACCTTGAAGATGGCGGCGCCGGTGGCCGGGCCCACCTCCAGGGTGCCGCCCGAGACCGTGTTGAGGGCCGGGCGGGTGTTGACGGCGGTGGAGAGCTGCTGGATGCGGCGTTCCATCTGGGTGAGCCGGTCGATGATGTCTTCGGGGAGCTGGGGCATCAGACCTCCTCCAGGTAGAGCTCGGCGGTGTCGGGGCGGCCGCGCTGGGCGGGGCTGACCTTGACGCCGATGATCCGGTAGCGGGTGTCGAGGCCCTCGGCGTACCACTCGTCGGTGATCCGGATGCGGACCGTGCGGCCGATCAGCGCGGCCGGGACCAGGTCGTCGAGGCGCACGCTGATCTCGGGGATCACCACCGCGCCGGTCGCCGCGGCCAGTTCGGTGCGGGCGAGTGCGGTCAGGGTGGCCGTGTCGGTGATGTCGTTGTGGTCCGAGGTCAGGTCGATGCGCGGGTAACCGGCCTGTCCGATCAGGTCGTTGGCCACCGCGACCGTCGAGCAGAGCGGTCGGGACTCGCTTGCCTGGTCCGTGTTGGTGGAGGCGCCTCGGGCGCGGTCGGTGGTGCCGCCCCGGGTCGCGTCGCGCGGGAAGGAGTACGACAGGATCGTGCCCGGCCTGTCCATCACCAGGTCGGTGGCGCCGGTGAGGATCTTCGGGCTGCCGAGACGGAGGCGGCGTACCCGGGCTCCGGTGGTCGGGTCGGTGTAGACCGAGATGTAGTGCTCGAAGCCGTTCTCCAGCGCGGCCAGCGCGTCCAACGCGTCGAGGTAGACCGTCTCGTCGCCGTCGCGGTAACTCGCCGAGCGGGTCACCCCGGAGGTCTCGGTGCCGTAGGTGACGCCGATGTCGCCGCCGGGGAGCGCGGTCTGGAGGTCCGTCCAAAGGGCCCTGGCCACGTTCAACTGGTCGCCGTTGAGGGACAGTTGGTAGTTCGCGTTGTATTCGGGGGTCGTCGCCCGGATCAGCCGCCTTCCCGCGTACGACTCGAAGGTCGCCGCCTGGATGCCGAGGGTGAGCACGCCCTGGTCGTCGCTCTGCAAC
Organism: Streptomyces colwelliae; assembly: GCF_048158785.1. NCBI lineage: Bacteria > Bacillati > Actinomycetota > Actinomycetes > Kitasatosporales > Streptomycetaceae > Streptomyces > Streptomyces colwelliae. The sequence continues at coordinate 2,086 of NZ_JBLTJC010000653.1, forward strand.
GTGCTCGTCCAGACGATGCCGCCCCACCACAGGTCGCTGCCGCGCTGGAGGTAGACCGAGGTGCGGCCCTCCTCGATACGGCGGACCCGGGCGGCCATCGCCGCGTCCGGGACGGGGATGGTGCCCGACAGTGAGCCGGCCTTGCCGATGTAGTCGTCGACGGTGACGTCGCGCAGCGGGAGGATGTCGATGGTGCTGTCCGTGCGCAGGTCGCAGAAGATCGCCCGGTAGGGCGTGTTGACGGTCGTCATGCGGCGGCCTCGTAGGTCGCGGTGCCCCGGATGGCGTACGGGGACACCCAGGTCCAGGGCGACAGGGAGTCCACGACGCCCTGGCTTGCGGAGGCGATGGCGGCGGCGTCCACCCGGCCGGTGCCGATGCTCAGCTCGAAGGTGCCGGTCGTGGCGAGATAGACCCGGCCCATGACCCGGCCGCTGTTGGAGGCGGACAGTTCGGCGAAGCCGATGACGGGCTGGGCGGTGGCCGCGGTCACCGGCAGGGAGAACCGCCAGTTGTCCGCGGTGGTGGGGCTGGTGCCGAAGTCCGTGGTGGTGCCGAACTGGATGGAGAAGTTGAGGTGCACGGTCGTACCGGACTTGAGGTACCGGCAGCTGACGGTGGCGTTGCCGTACGACGGTGTGGCGGTCCCGGAGCCGGTGGTCCAGGCCGGGGTCCAGTTCTGCCAGGTGGGCAGGACCGGGTAGTCGGTCCAGGCGGTGCCGCTCCAGCGCTGCAACTGGCCGTTGTTGTCGCGGAATTGGCCCGGATAGGCGCCGTTCGCGGTGTCGGTGGTGACCGGGAGGATGCCGCCGATGGCGACCGTGGACCTGCGGAGGTCGGTGAGGGCGGAGGACCAGGCGATGCCGCCGGTGCCCGCGCTCGTGCCCTTGGCGACGGCGACCTGGTACAGCGGGAGGGCGAGGCCGGGG
>NZ_JBLTJC010000654.1:0-2996 GCF_048158785.1 Streptomyces colwelliae
GTGCGGGCGTCCTTCCTCGACGCGGCGGGCAAGACCCGGATCAACGACGAGATCGACACCTACACCTCGGCGTGGCTCGCCCCCTGACGACGCGCCCGCCGTCGAACCACGGGTCCGGCTGCGCGCCTCGATCCGGCGGGGGAGGGGCGGTGATCCGCCCCTCCCCGAAGGCACCCCCACGTGAGCGGTCAGTGCGCGAGGGCAAAGTCCTGGTCCGTGCCCGAGTTCTTCGCGCGGAGCTTCTTGTCGCGCGCCCGCTGAAGGCTGCCGAATGTCTCCTGCCCTTGCTTCTTGAGAAGGTGCGGGATCCGATTGGCCGGGATTCCCACAAGAGGGGACTCGCTGAGAACAGAAAGGAGGTCGGATTCGGTCTGGTCGGTGTAGTCGGCGGCGATCAGCGCCTCCACGGTCGGGAAAACATCCGCGTGCCGCTCGGTCTTCAGGTCGATGAGGTGATCCTCCTTCCCGCCCAGGCTCCAGCACCAGAGGAAATTTTCGGGTGCATCGTCCACAACCAGCCGACGAAAGCGGCTGATTTCCTTGGTGTAGCAGTAGAAACGAACTCCCGGCGAATTCCTCATGATGCGCGTCCAGGTGAGGAGGTATTCATCGGAAAAGAACTCGCCTGAATCATGCAAGCGAATCCACTTTCCGGCGTATCGCTTATGGCTGAGTTCTTCCGCCATTCGCCTCTCGAACTCTTCAGGGGCGTCCCGGCAGAGGAGAAGATTTCGAATGTGAGCTGCGCGGACATTCTTGAACCGGTACGTGCCGACCCGGGCGTAGCACAACTGGGCGCACACGCCCGCCTGGGGGCAGACGTTGAAATGACTGCCGTCAGGCATTTCGATCACAAAAGCCGGAAGTGTCCAGTTGAATACGCCGATCCTCCTCAGGTCCGAGTTCTGGGTGAGGAGCCGCTTGGGCTTGGTGCTGCCGGTCGTGTTGGTCTCAGACATCTCGTTCCTCGTGCTTCGAAGGGGAGGAGTGGGTGGGTGAAATGCCGGGGCAGCCGGCATGGGGGCGGACGCACGCGTGGATTCCCAGCGCGGTCACGCCGCCGTCGGCTCTCGCGAGCACGGCGAGTCCTTTGGCGATGGCGGTGCGCGCACTGCGCTGGTGCTGGCCGCCGTACTGCGCGTCGTCGCCGTGGCTGGCGATCAGGTCGGCGGCTCGCGCCGAGACGCGCGCAATCTCGAACTCCGGGAGGTCCCGGAACTCGGCGATGCACAGCGGGACCATGAACAGCAGCCACGTCACCCACGCCGGTGACGCCGACGTTGGGGCGTCTTTGCGGACGTCGACGACCCGGCCGAAGGGGCCGTGTGCGTCAGGGGTGGGCTGGGGGTCCGGCTCGTGCTGCACAGGTTCTTTGCCGGCGGAGGGGCCGGGTATTGCTGTCGTCATGGTGAGGTGTCGCTTCATGCAGGGCGCCCCCGGCTGCATCAGCCGGGGGCGCCGTGGGCAAGGGGGGAGCGCGATCAGTCGCCGCGGGCGAGGCAGCCCGCGGCGTGCGCGGGGGAGGTACGGAGGCGGGGGGATCCCCCGAGCGTGTCGCGGGCCTGGAGGAGGTAGTCGCCCAGGTCCTCAAGGGAGTTGATTTCCTCGGTGGGAACCGGCGCGCCGCACCGCTCGCACGGGGCGAGGAGGTCGAAGACGAGGCGGCGGCGGTCGTCGTAGCTCGCGAGGAAGGTCAGCGTCCTGTCCGCGAAGGGGATGGACAGCGCCACCGCGGGGAAGTGCTGGCCGTCCGCGACGAGCGGATGGATGTCGTCGTCCTTGGCACGGATGCTGACCGGGCGGTTGAGGGAGCGCAGCGAGAGGCGGTGGCGCAGCACCGCCTCCACCCAGTGCAGTTCGGCGTCCTGACTGTGGAGGGCCGGGTCCGGGCCGATCTGAGCGGGCTGACCGGTCCGGGCGCGCTTCACCGCGGCCGTAACGGCTGCGTTCTCGACATAGTTGAAGGGCTTCTTCATGGTGCTCGGCATGGGGTCTCCGAGAAGGGTCAGGCCCGTGATCGGCACGCTGGCGCGTGTCAGGGTCACCAGGGCTGGAGTCGATGGCCGCGAACTGCGGCTCCGGCCGGCGAGGTCTTCCCCGTCCGACACGCACCACGATACATATTGAAAGACGAATACGCAACGCATCGCTTGAAGTGACGGCCGACCAGCTGCTGCCCCTGGGAGAGCAGCAGCGCGGCCGGCCGGTGGACGCCGGACTACGCCGGCGAGGCGGTGAGCTGTCCGACCTGGTCGAGCAGGAGCTGGGCCCGGGCGAACGCGGCTGCCTTGTGACCGTACGACGGAACGACCAGGTGCATGGTCTCGTGAGCCAGCGCGCGGTCCGCTTCCTCGCGCGTCGTCACCAGCTGGAGGTTGACGGCCATCAACGGCACCTTCAGCCGCGCGCTCTTCGGGCCCAGATACACCTGGGCTGCGTAGTGCGAGAGGAACGGCATGCCGCTGATCGACGCGTACGCCGCGAGGTCCAAGACGAGGTGGAAGTCTCGCTGCGAGACGGAGGCGAACTGCTTCGCTCGCCGGCGCAGCCAATGCACGTCGACAGGCAGGTTCCGCTCGTCCTCCGGCAGCGGGCTCCGCAGTTCGGCGTGCCGCTGCTCCGTTACCGGGTGGGCTCGATCTGCCATGTTCTTCCTCCTCTCGGGCGCAGCCTGGATCTTGAGTCGATGCCGTTCGGCATGCAGCCGGCGCAGCGAGACCTCCCGGTTCCTCCGCGCGGCCGCCGTGGCCTCGAGGCCATCATGTCAACACGCCCTCTCCGCTCCTCTTCGGTGCCGGCGCTGGGACCCTCATGCGTACCGTCCATGCCATGAGTCGGCGTCCAGGCGCTTGAGCGCGGCGTCCTCGTCGGGTATGTCGTCTCAATCTAACTGCAAGCATCTGACTATCTATAGACACTTTGACCTGCAAGGACGCAAAGATTGAGACGATGTTTGTCCGGCTTTTAGTCAACTTATTTGCGCTTTGACCTGCAAG
>NZ_JBLTJC010000655.1:0-2980 GCF_048158785.1 Streptomyces colwelliae
CCTGATCTCTCCCCCCTCCCCCCCCCGAGATGCCATGGTGGGGTTTTCCCCAGCAGACCTGGGCGGCGGACCTCATGGCGCTGGGGCGCGCCACCCGGCACGCTGGCCCATATGACCGTACGCATCCCCTACGCCGACCCGGCGGCACCCGGCGGCGAGCTCGACGAGCCGTTGCCGCCGGCCCGCTTCGCCTACGACAGACACACCTGGAAGGAGATCGCGCATCTCCTGACGAATCTGCCGGTGTCGGTGTTCGGCTTCGTCTATGTGGTGACGATGCTGTTCATCAGCGCCGGGATGACCGTCACCGTGGTCGGGTTCCCGCTGCTCGCGCTGGGGTTGATGGGCGCGCGGCTGATCGGGAAGTTCGAGCGGGGCCGGGCGAGGCGGCTGCTCGGGGTGCGGATCGACGAGCCGAGCCCGTTGCCGTGGCGCAAGGGCGGCGGGCTGCTGCAACGGGTGTGGATGGCGCTGAAGGACCCGGTCGGCTGGCGGACGGTGCTGTACGACGGGATGCGGTTGCCGTGGGGCATCGTCACCTTCACCATCACGCTGACCTCGCTGTTCGTGCTGTGGCCTGTGCTGCCGTTCATCGCGCGCGGGCTGGCGAACGCGGACCGGGCGATGGTGCGCGGCCTCCTCTCCCCCTCCGACGAACTGGAGCGCCGTATCGCCGAGTTGGAGTCGGACCGGGGTGTCGTGGTCGACACGGCGGCGGCCGATCTGCGGCGCATCGAGCGCGATCTGCACGACGGGGCGCAGGCCCGGCTCGTCAATCTGGCCATGGGGCTGGGGCTGGCCAAGGAGAAACTGCTGGAGGGCCAGGCCGACGAGCAGGTCGCCGCGATGGTCGACGAGGCGCACGGCGAGGTGAAGCTGGCGCTCCAGGAACTGCGGGACCTTGCGCGCGGGATCCATCCCGCCGTCCTCACCGACCGCGGGCTGGACGCCGCCCTCTCCTCCGTCGCCTCGCGCTGCACGGTGCCGGTGAAGGTGACGGCCGACCTCGGCGCGCGCCCGGCGGCCGCCATCGAGGGCATCGCGTACTTCACCGTCTCCGAGCTGCTTCAGAACATCAGCAAGCACAGCGGTGCCCGTACGGCGTCGGTGGACGTGTGGCGGGCGGAGGACCGGCTGCTCATCCAGGTCTGGGACGACGGCCGCGGCGGCGCCCGCCTCGACGGCGGCACCGGCATGCGCGGCCTCGCCGACCGCCTCGGCGCCGTCGACGGCCTCTTCGTCCTCGACTCCCCACCCGGCGGCCCCACCACCGTCACAGCGGAACTGCCCTGGCGGGAACGGACCGCCTAACCCCATGGCGAGCAGAGACAGCGCCCCCACCTCCAAAACCACAACCACACCCGCATGCGCGGCCTCGCCGACCGCCTCGGCGCCGTCGACGGCCTCTTCGTCCTCGACTCCCCACCCGGCGGCCCCACGACCGTCACAGCGGAACTGCCGTGGCGGGAGCGGACCGCCTAGCCGGGCCGGGGGTAGGGAAAACCCCCCTCCCGAGAGGCCGACGGACTCCATGGTTCGCGGACCTGCGGCGCAGCAGTCTGGAGATACGACAGCACGGCTGCGGAAACGAGTAGAACGGGACGACGTCAATGGCCACGGAGTACGGGCAGGGGTACGGATCGCACGGCATGTTCGACCTCGACGAACGGCTCGACGAGCGGCTCGATGAGCGGCGTCGGCACCGGCTGCCGGCCGCGCTGCGCGCACCGCTGGAGGCGCGCAGCTGGCGGGAGTTCGGGTATGTGCTGCTGAGCCTGCCGATCAGCATCCTGCTCTTCACGTACGCCGTCACGATGGTGTCGCTGGGAGCGGGCCTGCTCATCACGTTCCTCGGTGTGCCCGTCCTGGCGGGCGCGCTGGCCGGCTGCCGCGGGTTCGGCGCGCTGGAGCGGGCGCGGGCGCGCCGGCTGCTCGACCTGGACGTCGCCGACCCCGAGCCGCTGCGCATGAAGAGGAACGGCCCGATGGCCTGGATGGGCGCGGTCCTCAAGAGCGGCGCGTCCTGGCGCCATCTGCTGTACGCGGTACTGCACTTCCCGTGGGCGGTCTTCTCCTTCGTCGTCGCCCTCAACTTCTGGGCGTACGGCTGGGCCCTGCTGACGTACCCGCTGTGGTTCTGGCTCTTCCCCATGTACGGCGGTGGGGGCGGCCTTCAGCTGTACGGCGACGAGCATCACCAGATCTATCTGGACAACCCGTTCGAGATCACGGTGACCGCGCTGGTGGGTCTGCTGTTCACGCTGGCCACGCCGTGGATCGTACGGGCGCTGACGATGGTGGACCGGGTGATGGTGCACGGGCTGCTCGGCCCGTCGACGCTGGCGACGCGGGTCGTGGAGCTGGAGTCGGACCGGGGTGTCGTGGTCGACACGGCGGCGGCGGATCTACGGCGGATCGAGCGCGACCTGCACGACGGGGCGCAGGCCCGGCTCGTGGCCCTGGCCATGGATCTGGGGCTGGCGAAGGAGAAGCTGACGGAGGACCCGCAGGCGGCGGCGCGGATGGTGGGCGAGGCGCACGGTGAGGTGAAGACGGCGTTGCAGGAACTGCGGGATCTGGCGCGCGGGATCCATCCTGCGGTGCTGACGGATCGCGGGCTGGATGCCGCCCTGTCCTCCGTGGCCTCGCGGTGCACGGTGCCGGTGCAGGTGGACGTGGATCTGCCGGCGCGGCCGGCGGCCGCGATCGAGGGGATCGCGTACTTCACCGTCTCCGAGCTGCTTCAGAACATCAGCAAGCATGCGAAGGCCACGTGGGCCGCGGTGGATGTGTGGCGGGTGGAGAACCGGCTGATGTTGCAGGTCGTGGACAACGGGGTGGGCGGCGCGGATGCCTCCGGCGGTTCGGGGTTGGCTGGTCTTGCCGGGCGGTTGGACGCGGTGGACGGGATTCTGGTGGTCGACTCACCGGTGGGTGGGCCTACCCGGATCACGGCGGAGTTGCCCTGGCGGGGCTGAGC
>NZ_JBLTJC010000656.1:0-2970 GCF_048158785.1 Streptomyces colwelliae
ACCTTGATCACTTCGGCGCCGTGGTCGGCCAGGACCTTGGTGCAGTACGGGCCGGCGAGGACCCAGGTCAGGTCGAGGACGCGGACGCCGTGCAGGGCGGGGTGTGCGGGGGCCTGCGTGTCCCGGAGGGCGGGCCGCGGACGGTGTTCGCCGAGCACGTCCCGGTCCGCGTCCAGAGCGGGGACGTCCAACTCCCGTACCCGGTGGCCTTCCGGGAACGCGAAGGGGAAGCCCAGGTCGGTCCGCTCGCCCTCCGGTGTGCGTACCCGGGTGAAGAAGTCCCGGGCCGTGAGCTGTGGGTTGGCGGGGAGTTCGTGGGGCAGGTCGACGGCGGCCCAGGGCAGTTTCCTCGCCTGGGCCCGTTCCGCGAACTCGGCCTTCGGCCACCTGCCCACGAAGTCCTGGACGACCTTGAACACATGCTCCTGGTGTTTCTTGCGTTCGACCGGGTCCTGCCAGCGCGGTTCCGTGAGGTCGGCCGCCGCGTTCTCCTCGCGCAGCCAGTCGAGCAGCGCGTCCCACATGCGCGGGCTGCCGCCGAGCCCACCGCCCAGGTAACCGTCGGCGGACCTGAACAGCCCGTGCGGGACCAGGGGATGGACGCTGCCGGGGCGCGGCGGAACCCGGTCCTCGTGCAGATAGGCGAGGGTTCCGGCCTCCAGCGCGGCCGCCACGCACGCCTGGGCGGAGACGTCCACGAGTTGTCCCGGGCCGGTGCGCCGGGCGCGGAGGCCGAGCAGGGCGGCGATGGCCGCGTTGACGCCCGCGAGTTGTTCGGCCTGCTGCTCCGGGAGCCGTAGCGGCGGGCCGTCGGGGTCGCCGACCTGGGCGAGCATCCCGCCCAGCGCGGCCACGACGAGGTCGGTGCCCTGCCAGTCGGTGCGCGGGCCGAGCAGGCCGAAGGGGGTGACGCGGACGTGTACGAGGTCGTCGAGCCCGTGCACGAGCGCCTCGGCGCCGCTGGGGCTCCCGTCGAGCAGCACATCGGCGGTGGTCAGCAGCGCGCGCAGCTCTTCGGGCGAGGCGGGGACGATCGACCGCTTCCCCGCGTGCCAGTGGACGAACGCGTCGCCGTCGAGTTCGCGTCGGGTCGCATCGCCTTCCGGCGGTTCGACGAGCACGACCTCGTGGCCGAGCCCGACCAGCAGGCGGCCGGCGAACCGGGTGAAGGGACTGGGCAGTTCGACAACCCTCACTGCGGACTCGCTCATGTCTCCTCCCCGGAGAGTCAGTTGTGCCGCTGGTTCAGGAAGCCGGAGACGACGCTGTGGTAGTCGTACGGCCGTTCCTCCTGCGGATGGTGGGACGCCTCGCTCATCACGTGCAGGTTGCCCTTGGGGATCATGCGGGCCAGCATCAGCGGGTAGTCCGGGGTCAGGAACGCGTCCTGCATGCCCCACAGGAAGAGCGTCGGCGCGGCGATCCGTCCCAGCTCGGCGGTGAGGTCCTGCCAGTCGCCGCGCGGGTTGTCGGAGGCGCCGGCGAGCGCGGTCTCCTCGGGGTCGAGGCTCTGCTCGTAGCGCAGGGTCACAGTGCCGTCGGGGATGGCGTCCGGGTCGAACCACTCCAGGCGGGCGATGAGTTCGCGCATCTTCTGCCACGAGGGGCCGGTGCCGCCGTAGTAGACGTCGCGGGCGTTGCGGCCCCGGCGACCGCCTTCCGGCAGGGGCGCGAGCGGGCCGTAGAAGACGGGCATGCTGCCGGTGATGACCAACGACCGTACGCGCTCGGGGTACTTGGCGGCGAGGTTGAGGGCGATGGTGCCGCCCCAGGAGTTGCAGACGAAGTCGGCGCGGTCGATGCCGAGTTCGTCGAGCAGGGCCACGGTCTTGGCCGCGTGGTAGTCCCACATGGGGCCCTCGATGACGGGCTTGGCGGACTTGCCGTACTGAAGGATGTCGACGAGCAGGCAGCGGCGGTCCGCCGCGAACAGCCGTGCCACCTGCCCGAAGTCCGACCAGCCGGTGCACCCGGGGCCGCCGCCGTGCAGGAAGACCGTGGGGCTGACCGTGGGACCGCCCTCCCCCAGTTCGACGTAGTGGTACTTGACGCCGTCCGCTTCCGCGTAGGTGCCCTCCGGGGGCGCCTGGATGTCCATGAGGTCCATGTCCCGATGGTGGGACGGCGGCGATCTCCGCCCAAGCGGAACGGTCCGCTGAGCGGGCCGGTTCCGTGGCGGTCGGGGGCGGACCCTCCTTACCGTCCGCACACCGGAGGAGAGGCAACTCATGGTCACGAGCACCGTGTTGGAGCAGGTCGAGGAGCGGGCCCGAGCCTTGATGGGGACTTGGGAGCGGCGGTCGCTGGGTGTCGTACGGGCGGAGGACGCGGCGGAGTTCGCGCGGGCGGCCGGGGAGCGCGCACCGCACCTCGTCGATGCCGCTCGCGCCGACTTCACCGTCCACCCCATGTACGTGGTGAGTCTGCTGCGCGGAGCGCCCGGGGCCGACGCGGCGGAGTTCCGGCCGGACGGCATGTACCGCGACGAGGTGCCCGGAACGGACGGCCTCGACGTCCGGCTGATGGCGGGCGGCCAGGACGTGCGGTGGGTCGGGGAGGTACGGGCGGGTGACCTGATCGAGTTGCGGCGCGCGCTGACCGCCGTGGAACGCAAGGGAGTCGGCGAGGGCTTCCTCCTCCTCACGATGGAGAAGGTGTACGGCGCCGCACGAGGGCCGTTGGTCGAGGTCACGGAGAGGTTCATCGTCCGATGACGGGCCGCCGGGAACGTCAAGTCGCTGTGGGCCAGGCCGTGTTGCCCGTCGAGCTGACCCCCGACGCGATCACCTTGCTGCGGTTCGGTGCCGTCACCCGCAACGCCCATCTCATCCACTACGACAGCGAGTTCGCCCGGTCGGAGGGGCTGGCCGGGCCGGTCGTCATGGCTCAGCTGCACGGCTGTCTGTTCCATCGTGCGGCTGCGGAGTTCGCGGGTGCGTCCGCCTGGTCAGCAGGCCGCCGCCGAAGTCG
>NZ_JBLTJC010000657.1:0-2935 GCF_048158785.1 Streptomyces colwelliae
GTCCAGGAGGGTGCCGAGGATGCCGGTGGCGTGGACGGCGAGTCTCGGGGTGAGGGGGGTGGTGCCGCGATTGACCAGTTCGTAGGTGATGCGGTTGCCGTGGACGGCGACATGCTCGACGGTCAGTGCTGACAACTCCGGTCCGGCTATGTGGAGTTGGAGCAGCACCGTCGCCTCTCGGCCCTTCGCGTCCCGCGCGGTGATCGTGGCGGTGCGGTCGCCGGGGGCCGCGGTCGTCGGGACGTTCACCGTGAACGGGATGTCGGCCCGGGTGCGGGACGGGACCTGAACTCCCGTGTCGGCGAAGGTGATCGGGACGCCTGTGGCGCGCAGCCGTACCGTGATCGGGCGGGTGGTGGGGTTGGTCACGGACACCGTGTCCTGGAGGGTCGTGCCGGGCTCGCCCTCGGCGTAGAACGTCGGGCGTCCGCCGCCCGCGGGCGCAACGGTCCATCCCTCGGCGGCCGTTGCGGTGGGCGCGGCCGCCAGGAGGGCGAGGAGGGACAGGCACAGGACGCGGGCGGTTGACAGCATGGGCGGCTCCAGCGGGCGTGCGGAGGGCTGTTCAGCGGCGGGCGCGGGCCGTCTGGTTGCGCCGGGTCAGCCACAGGGTGCCCGCCGCGCCCGCGAGCAGCACCGTGCCGCCGAGCGTGCCGAGGGCGATGAACGAGTCGTCGGGGCCGGTCTTCGGGAGCGTGCCGCTGGAGTCGGTGCCGGTACCGGAGCCGGTGGTGCCGCTGGTACCCGTCGAGCCGCTGGATCCCGACGAACCGCTCGCTGACGTGACGTTCAGCGTGAGGGACGGGCCGGGGCTGTTGGTGGGGGTGCACGTCGTCGTCGTACCGAGGGCCTTGATGGTGAGAACGGCCGCCGTGAACGTGACCTTGCCGGACGCCTTCGGGGTGTACGTGCCCGTCAAGTCGTTGATTTTGATGGGGGTGTTGGCGGGGATCGCGGCCTGGTTGGCGGGGCCCGACACCGAGACCGTGCCACTGTCGGCGCCGCCCACCTTGATGGTGGCGCTCGGGCTCATCGCGCCCTTGCCGAGTTCGACGGGGCTGGACGAGACGCCCTTCTGCCAGGACATGGTGAGCTTGTAGCCGCTGCCGCTCTTGACACCTTTGATGTCGATCGGCGAGACGGCGGTCTTGACGCCGATGGGCGTCTGGCACTTGTAGTTGACGTCGACCACGTCGGCCCGGGCCGCGGGGGCGGCCATGAATACCGCCGAGCCGGCCAGGGCCGCGACGGACGCGAGCGCTGCGGTTCGTTTCTGGTACGACACGGTCCCCTCATTCCTGACGGCACATCAGATCGGCCGTCAAGGTACGCCCGGGGTCGTGAGGAGGGAAGACAAGGCGCACGCCGGAGTTGTGACGATCCGGCGTGCGCGAAGAGGTCACCACGTGGACGGGGTGACCGGGGGTAACCCGAGGTGGCGTCAGGCGAGCAGGTCGGGCAGGCCCCAGCGGCGCAGCACCTCGGGCACCGCGACCGTACCGTCGGCCTGTTGGTGCTGTTCGAGGATCGCGGGGAGGAGACGGCTGGTCGCCAGGCCCGAGGCGTTGAGCGTGTGCACGTACGCCGCCTTGCCGCCGCCCGCCGGGCGGTACCGGATGCCGCCGCGCCGGGCCTGGTACTCACGGGCGTTCGACACCGAGCTGACCTCCGTGTACGCGCCGAGGCTGGGCAGCCAGACCTCCACGTCGTACGTCTTCGCCTGGGCGGGGCTGGTGTCCCCGGCGGCGAGTTTCGTGACCCGGTAATGCAGGCCCAGGCCGGCGACCAACTCCTCGGCACGGGCGAGGAGTTCCAGCTGAGCCGCGTCCGAGTCGACAGGCCGGGCGAACTGGAACAGCTCGACCTTGTTGAACTGGTGGCCGCGCAGGGTGCCCCGGTCGGCGGTGCGGTGGCTGCCGCTCTCCTTGCGGTAACAGGGCGTGTACGCCACGTACTTGCGCGGCAGCTCGCCCTCGTCGAGGGTCTCCCCGCGGTGCAGATTGACCAGCGCGGTCTCGGCGGTGGGCAGCAGGAACCGTTCCGGGCGCCCGCCCTCGCCCTCCTCCACCACGAACACCTCGTCGGCGAACTTCGGGAACTGGCCCGCCGTATAACCGGCTTCGTAGGTGAGCAGATGCGGCGGCAGCACGAACTCGTAGCCCGCCCTGCGGTGGCTGTCGAGGAAATGGTTGAGCAGGGCCCACTCCAGTGCGGCGCCGTCGCCCCGGTAGATCCAGTGGCCGTTGCCGGCGAGCGCGGTGCCGCGCCGGTAGTCCACGAGGCCCAGTTCCTGGGCGAGTTGGACGTGCTCACGGGGAGCGAAGTCGGAGCGCGGGGCGCCTACGGTCCGTACGACCTCGTTGTTCTCCTTGCCGCCCGCGACCACGTCCTCGTCGGGGAGGTTGGGCAGGGCGTCGAGGAACTGCTGGTGTTCGCGGGCGAGTTGGGCGAGTTCGCCCTCCGCCTTCGTGACCTGGCCGGCCAGGGTCGAGGCGGTGGTCTGGAGGTCGTCGGCGGTTGTGCCCGCCCTGCGGTGGGCCGCGATCTCCGCCGAGATCCGCTTGCGCTCGCCGCGCAGCCGCTCCACGGCCGTACGGGTGTCCCTGAAGCGGGCGTCCAGGGCGAGGAAGGCCGGGAGGTCGGCGTCCACGGCGCGCTTGCGCAGGGCCTCGCGGACCCGCTCGGGCTGCTGTCGGATGAGGGTGACGTCGAGCATGGCGTGTGCTCCGTCCGGTCGGCCGGGGCACACGAATCGCCCCGGGGGTGATCCCTCGGGGCGTGGGCGAGAGGGTGCTCGCGGTGCCACCACGGCGGCACGGACTTCTTCCCGGAGACCGACCACATGGACAATGTGAACAGCGAACTGATCGACAAGTGCCACCGCTCCAAGCTCGCCTGGTCCCGGCAGGCGACGCTGCCCGGCTCCGGCACGTCC
>NZ_JBLTJC010000658.1:0-2921 GCF_048158785.1 Streptomyces colwelliae
AAGGCGACAGACGCCCAACCGCCGGAGGCTAGTGCGCGGCCGACTCCCAGTCCGGGCCCACGCCCACTGAGACGTCCAGCGGTGCCCGGAGGTGGACCGCGCCGGCCATCGCGTGGCGGACGAGTTCCTCGGTGGCCGCTCGTTCCCCGGGGGCGATCTCCAGGACGATTTCGTCGTGGACCTGGAGGAGCATGCGGGACTTGAGGTCGGCCTCGCGCAGGGCGGTGTCGACCTTGAGCATGGCCATCTTCACGATGTCCGCCGCGGTGCCCTGGATCGGGGCGTTGAGCGCCATCCGCTCGGCAGCCTCGCGGCGCTGGCGGTTGTCGCTGTTGAGGTCGGGGAGGTAGCGGCGGCGGCCGAAGAGGGTCGCCGTGTAGCCCGTGGCCCGCGCCTCGTCGACCGCCCGGCGCAGATAGTCCCGTACGCCGCCGAAGCGCTCGAAGTAGGTGTCCATCAGGACCCGCGCCTCGCCCGCGTCGATGTTCAATTGCTGGGAGAGGCCGAAGGCGGACAGGCCGTAGGCGAGGCCGTACGACATCGCCTTGATCTTGCGGCGCATCTCCGCGTCGACCGCGGAACCCTCGACCGAGAACACCTGGGAGGCGACCGTGGTGTGCAGGTCCTCGCCCGAGGTGAACGCCTCCAACAGGCCTTCGTCCTCGGAGAGATGGGCCATCACGCGCAGCTCGATCTGGCTGTAGTCGGCCGTCATGAGGGACTCGTAGCCCTCGCCCACCACGAAGCCCCTGCGGATCGCCCTGCCCTCGTCCGTGCGGACCGGGATGTTCTGAAGGTTCGGGTCCGTGGAGGACAGGCGGCCCGTCGCCGCGACCGTCTGGTTGAACGTGGTGTGGATGCGGCCGTCCGTCGCGATCGTCTTGATCAGGCCCTCGACCGTGACGCGCAGCTTCGCCTGTTCGCGGTGGCGGAGCATGATGACCGGCAGTTCGTTCTCCGTCTGGTTGGCCAGCCAGGCCAGGGCGTCCGCGTCGGTCGTGTAGCCGGTCTTCGTCTTCTTTGTTTTGGGCAGGCCCAGTTCGCCGAAGAGGACTTCCTGGAGCTGCTTGGGCGAGCCGAGGTTGAACTCGTGCCCCGCCGCCGCGTGCGCCTCCTTCACCGCCTGCTGGACGGCGCCGGCGAACATCTGCTCCATCGCTTCGAGGTGCGCCTTGTCGGCCGCGATGCCGGACCGCTCCAGGCGGGCCAGCAGGATCGAGGTGGGCAGCTCCATGTCGCGGAGCAGGTCCGCCGCGCCGACCTCCTGGAGGCGCTCCCCGAAGGCGTCGCCCAGGTCGAGGATCGCGCGGGCCTGCACCATCAGGGCGTCCGCCTCGGCGCCGTCGTCCGCGCCGAAGGCGAGCTGGCCGTCGGCCGTGGCGGCCGGGGCGAGTTCGCGGCCGAGGTACTCCAGGGACAGCGCGTCCAGGTCGAAGGAGCGGCGGCCGGGCTTGACCAGGTAGGCGGCGAGCGCGGTGTCCATGGAGATGCCGGCGATCGTCCAGCCGTGCTCGGCGAAGACCCGCATCGCGCCCTTGGCGTTGTGGAACACCTTGGGACGGTCGGCGTCGGACAGCCAGGCCGCGAACGCGTTCTCGTCGCTCTCGTCCAGCTCCGCGGGGTCGAACCAGGCGGCCGCTCCCCCGGCGGTGGCGAGCGCGACCTCGGTCACCGAGCCGGTGCCGAGCGCCCAGGTGTCGACGGTGGCGACGCCAAGCGGCTCGGTGCCGTAGTCAGCCAGCCAGCCGGTCAGTTCGCCGGTGCCGAGGACCGAGCCGTCGACCGCCACTCCGCTCTCGGCGGGCGGGGTCGCGTCGGCCTCCTCGTTGCCCGGGTCGACGGCCAGCAGGCGCTCGCGCAGTGAGGGGTTGCGGATCTCCAGGGTGTCGAGAACCATCGCGAGGGCCGTGCGGTCGTACGGAGCGCGCTCCAGGTCGAGGACCGTCTTGGGCAGCTCGACGTCCTTGACCATCTCGGTCAGCCGGCGGTTGAGCTTGACCGCGTCCAAGTGGTCGCGGAGGTTCTGCCCGGCCTTGCCCTTGACCTCGTCGACGCGCTCCACCAGCTCGGTGAACGAACCGAACTGGTTGATCCACTTCGCGGCGGTCTTCTCGCCGACGCCGGGGATGCCCGGGAGGTTGTCGGACGGGTCGCCGCGCAGCGCCGCGAAGTCCGGGTACTGGGCGGGCGTCAACCCGTACTTCTCGACGACCTTCTCCGGAGTGAACCGGGTCAGCTCGGAGACGCCCTTCGTCGGGTACAGGACCGTGGTGTGGTCGGACACCAGCTGGAACGAGTCCCGGTCGCCGGTGACGATCAGCACGTCGAAGCCCTCGGCCTCGGCCTGGGTGGCGAGCGTGGCGATGACGTCGTCGGCCTCGAAGCCGTCGACCGCGAACCGCGACACGTGCATCGTGTCGAGCAGCTCGCCGATCAGCTCGACCTGGCCCTTGAACTCGTCCGGGGTCTTGGAGCGGTTCGCCTTGTACTCGGTGAACTCCTCGGAGCGCCAGGTCTTGCGGGACACGTCGAAGGCCACCGCGAAGTGCGTGGGCGCCTCGTCCCGCAGGGTGTTGGCCAGCATCGACGCGAAGCCGTAGATCGCGTTCGTCGGCTGGCCCGTCGCGGTCGTGAAGTTCTCCGCGGGCAGCGCGAAGAACGCGCGGTAGGCAAGCGAGTGCCCGTCCATCAGCATCAGCCGTGGACGGTCTCCGCCCGAGGTGTTCCCGGAGGTCTTGTCGGTCTTCTTCGATGCTGTCTCTGCCACGACCCCGATCCTGCCACGCCCCACTGACAGTCGGAGTCACGGCCGCCGCGTCGGAAGCCATGGCCGCGACGAACCGGGGTCACGGAACAACGGAAGAGGTGGCGGGAGTCACCGCCGCAACGAGGAGCCGGACAAGCCCACCCCGGCCCACGCC
>NZ_JBLTJC010000659.1:0-2912 GCF_048158785.1 Streptomyces colwelliae
CCGGTGCCCCAGTTGGCGGCGCCGCCCGGGTATGAAGTCCCGGTGTCGTACTGCCAGTTGGTGGTGGAGACGCCGGTGCCGGCGGAGCCGTTGAAGTCGTCCAGGAAGACCTGCGTCCAGCCTGCCGGGGGTGTGGGCGCGGACGCGTTCGCGGGCAGGGTGAAGGCCGTGGCGGTGGCGGCCGCCAGACCGAGGGTGCTGAGGACGGCGATCAGGACGCGCCGGAGGGGACGGGATCTGCGCTGCGTGCCGGAGGTTTCACTCATGGGTGCCTCTCGGATACGGAGTGGGGGTGCGGGTGCGTGCCATACCTGCCTGAGAGCGCTCTCACGCAGTGGGTGCGCGGTCAATGTGCTCTCAGCCACTCCGGGCGTCAAGAGGTGAAGCCGGGAAAGTCCTTTCGCTGTGCGGGAGTTCAGGTGATGAATGCGGTGAATGGGGAGGTTTCCGAGGGGGGCGCCGGCGGGGACCGGCGCGGGTGGTGGAGGGCGCCTCCGGGACCGGAGGGTGCTGCGGGGATCGGAGCGCGCCGCCGGAACCGGTGCGCGCTGCGCCCGGGGCTGGAGGGCGCGCGGGGACGAGAGGGTGCCGCAGGGGCCAGGCCCTGCGGGGACCAGAGCGCGCCGTCGGGACCCGTGCGCGCTGCGCCGGGAGGCCGGAGGGCGCTGCCGGGACCGGAGCGCGTCGCTCGGATGGAGCGCGTCGCCGGGCTGGAGGGCGCCCGGGGCTAGACCGCGCTCCCCGCCTTCCAGTCCGCCCAGGACAGGTTCCAGCCGTTGAGGCCGTTGTCCGCCGCGACGGTCTTGTCGCCGGAGTTCTTCACGATGACGACGTCGCCGAGCATCGAGCTGTCGTAGAACTTGTAACCCGCCACCGAGGTGTCGTTGGCGCCCTTCGCGTCGTGCAGGCCGACGCAGCCGTGGCTGGTGTTCTCGCTGCCGAACACCGAGGTGGACGCCCAGTAGTTGCCGTGCACGAAGGTGCCGGACGTGGTGAGGCGCTGGGCGTGCGGGACGTCGGAGATGTCGTACTCGTCGCCGAGCCCGACCGTCGAGGACTCCATGCGGGTCTGCTTGAACCGCTCACTGATCACCATGATCCCGGACCAGGTGGTGTGCTGGGCGTTGCCGCCGCTGACCGGGTAGGTCGCGAGGGTCTTGCCGTCCCGCTTGACGACCATCTCCTTGCTGGACAGGTCGACCGTGCTGATCTGCTCGCGCCCGATGGTGAACGTGACGTCCTTGGACTGGATGCCGTAGATCCCGTCCTGGCCCTCGATGTCCTTCAGACGCAGGCTCAGCGTGATCTTCGTGCCGGCCGCCCAGTACGTCTCGGGGCGGAAGTCGAGCCGGGTGTCGCTGAACCAGTGGCCGACCACCTCGACGGCGGGCTCGGCGGTGACCGTGATCGCCTTCTGGACGGCGGCCCGGTCCTTGACCGCGTGCGTGAAGTTGATCGACACGGGCATGCCGACGCCGGAGGTGGAGTTCGCCTCGGGGGTGAAGTAGCCGACGAAGGTCTCGCCGGGCGACTTGGTGGTGAAGGTGGCCGTCTTCGCGGCGGCGTCCTGCGCCTGCGCCGAGACCGTGTACTTCGTGCCCGAGTACGGGTTCTTCGTGGACGTCCACTTCGTCTTGGCGTCGTTGAAGGTGCCGGCCAGCGTGGAGCCGTCGTTGCCGGTCACCTTCACCGTGGTGAGCGTGCCGTCGGCCACGCTGACCGTGACCGGGGTCGTGAAGTCGGCCTTCTTGGTGCCGTCGGCGGGCGAGACCGTGACGGCCGGCGCCTTCGCGGCCTTCACGGACGCCGTCGCCGACGAACCGCCGGAGGACGAACTCTCCGCGGCGCCCGCCGAACCGCTGCAACCGGTCAGGACGGCGGCCGGCACCACCCCGAGCACGGTGAGGACCCCACGACGGGACCACCTCTCCGACTGCTTCTCGGACCGGTTGGATATGTGCGACACGCCCACGGCAGGCCTTCCTCCGCATGTCGCGCCCGCCCCCAGGCCGTACGCGACGAGATCACCAGTGCCGTTGCATCCTGCGTCACTTGCATGGGTTGAATCTTTGAATCCCAGGGGCTCCACCTGAGATTCCTGTGAAGAGAGCCTGAAAGAAGTCCTGAAACCACGGTTGCCGGACGCTTCCCGAGTGTGAACAGAGTGTGAAGGCGCCGGCCGGTGCCCTGAGTATCCGGTGAGATCCCCGTCCCGCCATGGCTTCCCCACCTACCCGGTCGGAATAGTGAGGAAGGACCCGAGGGCGGAGTTCCGTTTCGGCGGCTCCGCGCAGACCACGCCGGAGGTATTCGTGACCGAAGTCCGCAAGCGGCCCACCGTGGCGATCGTCGGAGCGGGCGCGGCAGGCACCCTGACCGCCGTCCAGCTGTGCGAGACCGCCACCCGCCGCCGGACCCCCCTCGACCTGGTGCTGGTCGACCCGGCCCCGGAAGCCGGCCGCGGCACCGCCTACGCCACCCCCGATCCACGCCACCGGCTCAACGTCCCGGCGGGCGGCATGAGTTGCTACCCCGACGACGCCGGCCACTTCACCCGCTGGCTCTGCCGCCACGGCGAACCCACCGTCAGCGGCACCGACTTCGCCACCCGCTACCGCTACGGCGCCTACCTCGCCGACACCCTCGCCCAGGCCGTCGTCCGCTCCCACGGCACGGTCTCCGTACGACGGCTGCGCACCCGCGCCGAGAGCTGTACCGGCACCCCCGGAGGCCCGGTGGAACTCCACCTCGCCGACGGGGGACTCCTCACCGCCGACAGCGCCGTCACGCCTACGACGCGGTCCTCCTCCTGGACGCCGACAAGCTCGCGTTCACCACGGCCACGCAGAAGGAACAGGTGAAACTGGCGAAGCAGGAGAGCGGCCAACTGCGCCTGGTGGGGCGGTCGTTGC
>NZ_JBLTJC010000660.1:0-2851 GCF_048158785.1 Streptomyces colwelliae
CTGTCCCGCCTCTCTCCCTCCCCATGTCCTGCCGTCCTCCCCGTCCAAAAATAGTAGCCATGGATATAGTAGCCATGTACTGTATCGACCATGAGCACGGTATCCGAGGGCGCGACGCCCGGTTTCCTGGTCTGGCGACTGTCGATGAAGTGGCGCGTGGCGGTCGACCGCGCGGTGGCACCCCTGGGGCTGACCCATGCGCAGTACGCCCTGGTCGCATCGCTGTACGGCATGCAGCGTTCCGGGCTGCGCCCCAGCCAGCGTCACCTCGCCGACCACACCGGACTCGAAGCCCTCTACGTCTCGAAGCTGGCCCGCGCCCTGGAGTCCGCCGGCCTCGTCGAGCGCGCCCGGGACCCCAGGGACCCCCGCGCGGTCCAACTCGCCCTCACCGAGCAGGGCCGCGAGACGACCCGGCGGGCGATCAAGGTCGTCCACGGACTCCTGGAGCAGTTGCTGGAGCCGCTCGGCGGTCTCGACAGCGCGCGGAGCCGGGAGTTCAGCCGGGATCTGGCGACCCTGCTCGACACACCCCTCGACCATGCGAGTGAGCACGAGAAGGAGCAGTCATGACCACCACCACGAACCCAGCGGACGCCCGCAAGCTCGCCCTGGCCCACTACGCCGCCCGCGCCGTCCTGGAGAGCGTCCTCACCCGCCACGGCCTCGTCTTCCAGCAGCAGATCGTCCTGCGGCCGGTCGCCCTCGCCGCCGGGCCCGTCGACCGCGACCGGCTCGCCGCGGACAGCGTCGCGGCCCTGAAGGTCGGCGAGGACTCCGTACAGAACACCATCGACGAACTGGTCGCGGCCGGACTCGTCGCGACGGACGCGTCCGAGGTGCGGATCACCGACGCGGGCCGGGCCCTGTACGAACGGATCACGGAGGAGACGAGCCCGATGACCGCCCGGATCTGGGGCGGCATCCCCGAGGAGGACCTGCTGGCCACCGGCCGCGTGCTGGCCCTGGTCACCGAGCGGGCGAACGCGGAACTGGCAGCCGTAGCAAGGTAGGCGGGGCGGGCAAGGCGGCCGGATCGGTAGTGGAATATTCAACCAACACGGTCCGTTGTGCAGGTCGAAGGAGGTCAAGTGGACATGACGTACTACGACCACGGAACACCGGCGGAGCGCTGGGAGCGCGCGCAGATGTTCTTCGACGCCAAGGACTACGCCGCGGCGGCGCGGGTGTTGGGCGGGCTGGTCGAGGAGGTGCCCGAGCAGACCGGGCCGCGCCTGCTGCTGGCCCGCTCCTACTACCACTCGGCCCAACTGCGGCGCGCCGAAGCCGAGTTGCGCACCCTCGTGGAGCGTGACCCGGTGGAGCACTACGCGCGGCTGATGCTGGGCCGCACGCTGGAGCGCCAGGGGCGGCACGAGGAGGCCGGCTCGCATCTGCGGATCGCCTCGGCGCTCGCGGGTGACTTCGAGCAGGTCTGAGAGACGGCACGGAGTACAGCGAAGGGGCCCGGTTCCGACGCGGAACGGGGCCCCTTCGCGTGCGTCGCTACTTCGCGTACGTCCGGCTGCCCCGACGGTGCGCGATCTCGCCCAGCACCACGTCCACGGCGATGAACGCGGCCAGCGGGATGCCCAACAGCGGTACGAAGTAGCCGAGTACGGCGATCACCGCCAGGCACGGGACGAGGAGCAGCGGGGACATCTGGGCCCAGGCGCCGCGCGGGATCGGGCGGCCGAAGGAGGAACCCCGGCCGCGCTGCCACCACATGCGGTAGCCCCAGACGATCAGCAGGATCAGGGAGCCGGCGAGCAGCATCAGCGCTATCTGGTTGGCCAGGCCGAAGAGGACGCCGGTGTGCAGGTCGATGCCCCAGCGGGTCAGCTTGGCGAGCAACGGGTAGTCCGCGAAACGGAGTTCGTCGGTGACCTTGCCGGTGGTGGGGTCGACGGCGACGGCGTCCTGCTTCTCGGGCCAGCTGCGCTGGACCTGCCTGACGATGTACGCCGAGTCTGCGTCGGCGGGCGGGACTATCTCGACGGGGTTGCCCAGCCCCTCGGCGCGCGCGGCGGCGAGGATCTTGTCGAGTCCTACGCCGTGCTGGGCGTCGCCGGTCGCGGTGGAGCCGCCGTGGCCCGCGTGCTCCCCGCTCGCCGCGGCGGACACGGAGGGGGTCGACTGGCCGAGGGAGGTGCGGAGTTCGTCGATGTTGGCGCCCGCGTACGTCGACCAGGTCAGTCCGGTCGCCGACAGGAAGATGAAGCCTACGGCGGTCCAGACACCCACTGTTCCGTGCAGACCGAGGGTGCGCCGCCGGCCGCTCGTGCCCCGCACCTTGCGCAGGGCGCGGCGCCGGGAGAACCACAGCACCAGGCCACCGCCCGCGATGACCCACAGCCAGCTCGCGGCGAACTCGCTGTACAGGCGGCCGGTTTCGCCGAGTTGGAGATCGCGGTGGAGTTCGTCGATCCAGGTGCGCAGCGGGAGCGCGCCGGTCGAGCCGTACTGTTCGAGCGCGCCGCGGACCTTTCCGGTGTACGGGTCGACGAACACCGCGAGGGTGTGGTCGGCGGCTATGCCCTTGACGCCGGAGAGCATCACTCGGGTGGTGGCGCCGTCCTCCGGGGAGGGCCGGACCGCCGAGACCGCGCCCTCGGGGTGCGCCGCGCGGGCGGCGGTCACCTGCTGCGAGATCGGCAGTTCGCGGTCGCCTACGGGAACCCTCAACTCATGGGCGTACACGATCCGTTCGGCCTGAAAGGCACCGGCGTACAGGAAGCCGGTGGCCGCCGCGACGAGCAGGAACGGGGCGACGAGCACTCCGGCGTAGAAGTGCAGACGCAGGATCAGGGGGCGCAGCGGGGCCCAGCGGCTGGGGGACGGTGCCGGGGCC
>NZ_JBLTJC010000661.1:0-2851 GCF_048158785.1 Streptomyces colwelliae
CGGTGGCGGTGGCGAGAATGCAAGCGCCCCCCACGCACCCGCCAGAGCCAACCTACCCTTGCTGCCTTCCGGCCCTGGGGGAGTTCAGTCAGATAGCGCCGCGTGAGGGGCTCCGCACAGGCTACAGGATCTGAGCGGGGGGAACGAGTTCGCGAGCACTCCTCAACGTCTTGTATTGTTTGCCGCGGAGGATTCGCCTAGTGGCCTAGGGCGCACGCTTGGAAAGCGTGTTGGGGGCAACCCCTCACGAGTTCGAATCTCGTATCCTCCGCCAGTGCCTCACCGGGCACGATGTCGAAGGGCCCCACCGTTCGCGGTGGGGCCCTTCGTCGTTGTCCGTCTCAGTTTCCGTCTCAGTTTGTATCTGAGTCCGTTTTCGGGAGCTCCCAAAGGGCGTCGCCAACTTGCTGGGCGACTTTGCGAAGCATGGTCCCCGTCACGTGCATGTACCGAGCGCGCATCCGGGCCGCTCCCCCGGGCTCCCAACCCATGATCGAGTCGATCACGACGTCAGGGACCCCGAGGATCAGGAGAACGGTCGCGGCGGTGTGGCGAGCGTCGTGGAGACGGCCGTTGCGCACGCCCGCGTCCCTGAGGAGTCTCTTCCAGGTGTGAAAGTCGGTGTTGGGGCTGAGAGGCCCGCCGATCGGCGAGGCGAAGACGTATCCCTTGCCCTCCCAATCGGCGCCGGCCGCGATGCGCTCCCGTTCCTGGGCTTCCTGGTGCTGGCGGAGAATCTTGATCAGCGGGTCTGGCAAGCCGATGGTGCGTCGGCCCGCGCGTGACTTGGTGGACTTGTGCTCGCGCCGGGTCTGCTCCCGCTTGGGGCAGTAACCAGCCTTCCGGCCACACGGGTTGGCACCGCAGCCGTGCGCGTAATTGGGGCGGAGTCGGTTCTTGCGAATACGGACGTATCCCGAGGCAAGGTCGACGTCTTCCCAGTGCAGGCCGAGAGCCTCACCCTGCCGAAGGCCGAGCGCCAGGGCGACGACCCAACGTGCACTGTTGCGGAGCTTGGCCGCTTCGACGAGCAGGCTCTGAACCTCCTCGATCGTGAACGGCTCGATGTCCTCCTCTTCGAGTCGCGGAGCCTTGGCGATCTCGGCCGCGTTGGTGGGCACGTGTCCGCGCCTCACTGCCTCGCTGAGGGCGGTACGGACCGTGCGGTGCACGTGGTGGGCGGTGCCGGCCGCGCTGCCGTTGCTCTGCATCTTTTGGTAGAAGCGCTCCAGATGCTCGGGCTCCAGCCGATCGAGCCGGTGGGCGCCGAGACCCGGGACCAGGTGCACGCGGACGTCCACCTCGTATCCGGCGTACGTGTTCTCGGAGACGTACGGCTTGGCGATGTTCTCGACCCAGTGCTCAAGCCAACCCTGGACGGTCCAGCCCTTGCCCGGCTTCCGGAGCTTCTTGTCGTCGCGGGCCCGTTCCAACTCGCGTACGGCCTTGGTCACTTCGGCTTTCGTCTTCCGCTCGACGTGGCGGCGGTCAGGCTTGCCGTCATCGCGGACGCCGACCGTCACGCGGCCGTGCCATTTGCCGTCCTTGCCGAGGTAGATGGACGAGGCGCCGTTGGGCTGGCGGGTGCGTTTGGTCTCTGCCATGTCTCCCCCTTCAGGCCGCTACGGCGGGACGGCGGCGGAGTTGGGTGACGTATGCGGGCAGCGCCTCGGCCGGAACACGGCGGAGTCTGCCGACCGTGACCGATTCGATCTCGCCCGCGAGCACGAGCTTGAAGCACGTCGTACGGCCGATACGGAGTCGCCGTGCCGCCTCTTCAACGGTCAGCAGGACCAAGGACGGGTCGGCCAGTTCCGAGACAGCGGTCAGGGCTCGCGGCTCAGCCACGGGTGGGCTCTCCTTCCGTACCGGGGGCGGGTTCGAGGGATTCGGCGAGCCAGGCTTCGGTGTCGGTGAGGCCGGTCCCGGCATAGACCCAGTGGGCAAGGACGAGGGTCGTGACCACCTCCGGAATTCCGGAGGTGGGGTGAGCGTCATTGGCTGCGATGGCTTGCGCTGCGCGCCACTCCGCTCGGGCGTCGCGGAGGGCGCCGAGGGTGGTGGAGTAGCGGCGGGATTTGGTGGAGAAGTGGCCGCGGAAGCCGAGCATGTGGGCCCAGGCGCGCAGGCGGAGGTGTTCCAGGTCCTTGCGGGCGCCGAGGGTCCAGGCGGTGCGGATGAGTCGGCGGGCGTGGTCGCTGATGTCGAGTTGGGCGAGTTCGGCGGCGAACTTGAGCGGGCGGTCGAGAGCTCCCGTCGCTGTTTCGGCGCCCTTGGTGGCGTACTTGGCGATGTAGGCGGCGACGGCTCGTTCGGTGAGTTCCTGGCCGTCGTTGAAGTCGGCGGATCGGATGGTGCGGACGTCGAGTTGGCGGCCAAACGTGAAGGTGTGGGTGCGGCCGTCGATGGTCGGGCCGTCGACGCGGACCTTGGCGGTCGCGGTGCGGATGGCGTCGGTGAGCAGTTCGGCGGTGGCCCAGGGCGGGGGCGGGGTGTCGCCGCCGGTGGGGCCGTCGATGCGGATGACGGCGTGGAAGTGGACGGCTCCGCGCTTCTGGTACTCGGCAACCTTGGCGAAGGACACGCGGGCGTGGTCGCGGAAGCGGCGTTGGGAGAGGCCTGCGCGCTTGGCGACCTCTCGGCGCAGGTAGGTGGAGAAGCGGCGCCAGAGGGGACCGGCGTGCGCGTTCCAGAGCACGGCCGCTTCGTAGTCGTAGGTGTCCGGGTTGAGTGGGGTGCCGAGGGTGTCGTCGTCCTGGGTGTGGTGGGTGCCGCAGCGGCAGGGTCGGCCGTCGGTGCGGCGGTTGTGGACCGGGCCGAAGCCGGGGGCGGTGAAGGTGGCGAAGACGCG
>NZ_JBLTJC010000662.1:0-2838 GCF_048158785.1 Streptomyces colwelliae
GTCCAGGGACAGGCCCATGTCGCGCACGAAGCGCAGGACGACCGCGGCGAAGGCCTCGTTGATCTCGACGAGGTCGATGTCGTCGATGGTCAGCCCGGCCCTGAGCGGGGTGGCGTCGGGCCGGGCGGGATCGGGGAGTTGGCCGATCTCGTCGCCGGGGCTCCGGGGTTGCGGCTCGGCGGTTTGATGACCGTCGCTCCGCTCACCGGGGAGTACGCGGGGCGCCAACTGGAGGCGTTCGGGCGGTTGATGGATTTGTCGACTGACCTGCGCCGAGCCCATCCTGCTGCGAACATGGTGTCGGCAGGGATGAGTGCGGACCTCGAACAGGCCGTGGCAGCCGGAGCGACACATGTACGCGTCGGCACTGCGGTACTCGGCGTGCGCCCCAGGCTCGGGTAACGTCGCCAGGAAGTCGGACCACAGTAGAAAATATGGTCAATGCCGCCGAAAGCGGGCGTAACGACCTCGTGGATCGCGGGCACTTGGCAGTCGTCAGCCGATCCACCACAGAGCGGAGGACTCAGAGCATGGCCGGCGCGATGCGCAAGATGGCGGTCTACCTCGGCCTCGTGGAGGACGATGGGTACGACGGCCGGGGTTTCGACCCCGATGACGACTTCGAACCCGAACTGGACCCGGAGCCCGAGCGGGACCGTCGACGGCACGAGCCGTCGCACCAGTCACACAGCCCGCATCAGTCTCAAAGGGACGAACCGGTACGAGTGGTGCAGCCTCCGGCCCCTCGTGAACCGGTGTCCCATTCCGCTTCACTGGGTGCGGAATCAGGGCGTCCGGCGCGTATCGCGCCCGTGGCATCCATCACACAAGAACGCCAGTCCCTGGAGAAGAACGCACCGGTGATCATGCCCAAGGTCGTGTCGGAACGAGAGCCTTACCGGATCACCACACTTCACCCCCGGACCTACAACGAGGCCCGTACCATCGGGGAACACTTCCGTGAAGGCACCCCGGTGATCATGAATCTGACTGAGATGGATGACACAGACGCGAAGCGACTTGTCGACTTTGCGGCCGGTTTGGTGTTTGGTCTTCACGGCAGCATCGAGCGGGTGACGCAGAAGGTGTTCCTGTTGTCGCCTGCTAACGTCGATGTCACGGCGGAGGACAAGGCCCGCATCGCAGAGGGCGGGTTCTTCAATCAGAGCTGAGACAGACAGCCGCTAGAAGGTACGGAACAGGGGAGAGGGAAAGACAGACCATGAGCGTGTTCGCGCAGGTGATCTACATCGCGCTGATGGTGTTCCTCATCGTGCTCATCTTCCGGTTGGTCATGGACTACGTCTTCCAGTTCGCCCGCTCATGGCAACCCGGCAAGGCGATGGTGGTCGTTCTGGAGGCCGCCTACACTGTCACCGATCCACCGTTGAAGCTTCTGCGGCGGTTCATCCCGCCGTTGCGTCTCGGGGGCGTGGCGCTCGACCTGTCCTTCTTCGTCCTGATGATCATCGTCTACATCTTGATCTCTATCGTGGGCAATCTCGCGAGGTGACAGTGGACGATACGGTCTTGCCGACTGCCGATGACTACGTTGAGGTGAAGAGATGCCGTTGACCCCCGAGGACGTGCGGAACAAGCAGTTCACGACCGTCCGCCTCCGAGAAGGCTATGACGAGGACGAGGTCGATGCCTTCCTCGACGAGGTCGAAGCCGAACTGACGCGCCTGCTGCGCGAGAACGAGGACCTGCGCGCCAAGCTGGCCGCGGCCACGCGCGCAGCCGCGCAGAACCAACAGAACATGCGCAAGCCTCCCGAACAGGACCAGCAGCAGGGCGGCATGCAGCAGCAAGGCGGCATGCAGCAGCAGGGGATGCCCCAGCAGGGCATGCCCCCGCAAGGCATGCGCGGTCCGGGTGGCCCGGTGCCCGCCGGCATATCGGGCCCGCCGCAGCAGCAGATGGGCGGCCCCATGGGCGGCCCGCCCCAGCTGCCGAGCGGTGCCCCGCAGTTGCCCGCAGGCCCCAGTGGCCAGGGCGGCCCGCAGGGTCAGGGTCCGATGGGACAGGGCCCCATGGGCGGTCCGATGGGCCAGGGTCCGATGCAGGGCCAGATGCAGCAGATGGGCCAGGGCCCGATGCAGGGTCAGATGGGCGGCCAGCCCCCCATGCAGCAGCAGATGGGCGGCCCGATGGGCGGTCCCATGGGTGGCGGCATGCCGCAGCAGGGCCCCGGTGGCGACAGCGCCGCCCGTGTCCTCTCGCTGGCCCAGCAGACCGCCGACCAGGCGATCGCCGAGGCCCGTTCCGAGGCCAACAAGATTGTCGGCGAGGCCCGTTCGCGCGCCGAGGGTCTCGAGCGTGACGCCCGAGCCAAGGCCGACGCCCTGGAGCGGGACGCGCAGGAGAAGCACCGCGTCGCGATGGGCTCCCTGGAGTCCGCCCGCGCCACGCTGGAGCGCAAGGTCGAGGACCTGCGCGGCTTCGAGCGCGAGTACCGCACGCGTCTGAAGTCCTACCTCGAGTCCCAGCTGCGTCAGTTGGAGACCCAGGCCGACGACTCGCTGGCCCCGCCGCGCACTCCGGCGACCGCGTCGCTTCCGCCGTCCCCGGCGCCCTCGATGGCCCCGGCAGGCGCCAGCGCCCCGTCGTACGGCGGCAACCAGGGCATGGGCGGCCCGCCGCCCGCCGGTCCGTCCTACGGCGGCCAGCAGCAGATGTCCCCGGCCATGACCCAGCCGATGGCGCCGGTACGGCCGCAGGGCCCGTCGCCGATGGGCCAGGCTCCCTCGCCGATGCGCGGGTTCCTGATCGACGAGGACGACAACTGACCGGCCTTTAGTACGCCATAGGCGTCGGCAGCGTTCAAAAGGGCGGGGC
>NZ_JBLTJC010000663.1:0-2835 GCF_048158785.1 Streptomyces colwelliae
CGGCCAGGCATCCACCCCCAGATGCGCCCCCGCGAACGCCCCCGTGAGGCAGGCGATCGAGTCCGAGTCACCGGACGTGCACGCGGCTCGCCGCACCGCGGTCACCGGCTCCTCCACGAACAGCAGGAAGCACAACAGCCCGGTGGCCAGGGCCTCTTCGGCGATCCAGCCCGCGCCGGTGGCCAGGCACGGGTCGGTCTCCGGGGAGACGGTCCGTACGGCGTCCTCAAGCCGGCCGAGTATCTCCAGGCACTCGTCCCAGCCGCGCGCGATGAAGTGCTCGGGCGAGGGATCCTGGCTCCGCGTCCACAGGTCGCCGAGCCAGCGGTGGTGGTAGCGGGTGCGGTTCTCGACGGCGTACGACCGCAGCAGCCCGACCAGCCCGGTCGGCTCGGCGCCCTGCGCGAGCAGCCGTACGGCGTGCGCGGTGAGGTCGGACGCGGCGAGGGCGGTCGGGTGTCCGTGGGTGAGCGCGGACTGCAACTGGGCGGCGCCGGAACGCTGTTCGTCGTCCAGACCGGGGACGAGTCCGACCGGCGCGACCCGCATGTTGGCCCCGCAGCCCTTCGAACCGATCTGGCTGGCGTCCTGCCAGAGCCGGTCCGTCCGCTCCAGGAGATCACAGGCCGTGATGCAAGTGTGGCCCGGAGCACGGTTGTTGTCCGGGGAGCGGTTCCACGCGACGAATTCGGGACGCACCGATTCGACCATCTCGCCGGGCCCAAGCAGCCCCCGTTCCATGGCAGTTCGCAGCCCGCGTCCCAACGCGAGCGTCATCTGTGTGTCGTCGGTGACGATCGCGGGCTTCGTCAGCTTCATCTCCCGCCAGGGACCGCACTTGGCGAGGATGGAGGGCACGTCGTTGAACTCGGTGGGGAAGCCGAGCGCGTCCCCGAGGGCGAGACCGATCAACGCTCCAGTGGCGGCACGTTTGCGAACGGCGGTCGTGGTCATGCGGGGCGTCCTTCCCGGGTCGGCCGGAGCAGCGGCGGGTACAGGGCGGTGGCGGTCCCGGCGCGGTACAGCGCGGCCGGTTTGCCGCGACCGCCGGTCAACTTGGCGCCGCCGGGCACCGGTTCGACGAAACCCGGCGTGGCGAGCACCTTGCGGCGGAAGTTGGGGCGGTCCAACTCGGCGCCCCACACGGTCTCGTAGACCTGTTGCAGCTCCCCGAGCGTGAACTCGGGCGGACAGAAAGCGGTGGCGAGGGAGCTGTACTCCAGCTTGGCGCCCACCCGATCGTGCGCGTCGGCCAGGATCCGGTCGTGGTCGAAGGCGAGCGGCCCGAGCGCGTCGTACGGCAGCCAGCGTGCCTGTGCCGCGTCGCTGCCCGCACTCGGCTCGGGCGGGTCGGGCAGCAGCGCGGCGAAGGCGACGGTGACGACCCGCATCCGGGGGTCGCGGTCGGGCTCGCTGTAGGTGCGCAGCTGCTCCAGGTGCAGCCCGGAGACGTCCGACAGGCCGGTCTCCTCGGCGAGTTCACGCCGGGCGGCCGTCTCCGCGGACTCGTCGGGCTGCACGAAGCCACCGGGGAGCGCCCAGTGCCCGGCGTACGGCTCCTGGCCGCGCTCGACGAGCAGCACGTGCAGGGCGCCCGCGCGGATCGTGAGGACGGCGAGGTCTGCGGTGACGGCGAAAGGTTCGAAGGCGTACTTGTCGTAGCCCGGTGCTGCGGTCACCTTCACTCACCCCCTTAATAGTCAGTTCGACCATAAAGAGTGGCGGCAGCCCGGCACAACCCCCTGCGCCCGACGAAAAACGAAGCGGCCGGTTCCGGAGACTCCGGAACCGGCCGCACTCAACTCACGCTCTAGAGATCGACTTCCTGCATCAGCATGCCGACCTCGGTGTTCGACAGCCGCCGCAGCCAGCCCGACTTCTGGTCGCCCAGGGTGATCGGACCGAAGGAGACCCGCACCAGCTTGTCGACCGGGAAACCGGCCTCCGCGAGCATGCGCCGCACGATGTGCTTGCGGCCCTCGTGGAGGGTCACCTCGACCAGGTAGTTCTTGCCGGTCTGCTCGACGACGCGGAAGTGGTCCGCACGCGCGTACCCGTCCTCCAGCTGGATGCCGTCCTTGAGCTGCTTGCCCAAGTCGCGCGGGATCGGGCCCACGATGTGCGCGAGGTAGGTCTTCTTCACGCCGTACTTGGGGTGGGTCAGCCGGTGCGCCAGCTCACCGTGATTGGTGAGCAGGATCACACCCTCGGTCTCGGTATCGAGCCGCCCGACGTGGAAAAGGCGCGTCTCGCGGTTGGTGACGTAGTCGCCGAGGCACTGCCGGCCCTCGGGGTCCTCCATCGTGGCCACGACACCGGCGGGCTTGTTCAGCGAGAAGAACTGGTACGACTGCGTCGCCACCGTCAGCCCGTCGACCTTGATCTCGTCGTGCTCGGGGTCGACGCGCAGCCCCTGCTCGACGACGATCTCGCCGTTGACCTCGACCCGGGACTGCTCGATCAGCTCCTCGCAGGAGCGCCGGGAGCCGTAGCCCGCGCGTGCGAGGACCTTCTGGAGCCGCTCGCCCTCCTGCTCGGCGCCCGGGAAGGTCTTGGGCGGCTTGATGTCCTTCTTGCCCGCGTACCGCTCCCGGTTGCGCTCCTCGGCCCGCGCGTCGTACTCACGCGAGGTCGCCGGCGCCCAGCGCCCGCGTCCGGTGCCCTGGCCCTGCTTGGGGCCGCCCTTGGCACCGCCGCGCGCGGCGGCACCACGCCCTGACTTGGGACCTTCGTGGGATCCCGTGGGGCCTACGTCGTAGCGGCGCTCCTCGGGACGCGGCTTTCCGGCGCGCTTCGGCTTGTCGTCGCGCCCTCCCGCGCCCCTCGGCTGGGAGC
>NZ_JBLTJC010000664.1:0-2826 GCF_048158785.1 Streptomyces colwelliae
TTTCTAGGTCTGCTTCGTCACCATCGTGATCCGCCGACGGCCGCCCTGACTTCAGTCGGACGACTGACGGGCGGATGCTGTCGTAGGACCGCAGTCCTGTCGTAGGACTGCCGCTAGATCCGGACCTCCACCGTGCGCGCGAACCGGTCGTGCAGGCCCCGCCCGTCCCGGTCCCAGATCAGGGCCGGGAGCGCGATGCACAGGAGGGCGGTGCGGAGCAGGGTGCGCAGGGGGTTGGGGCGGCCGGTGTCGAGGGCGTACACGCGGAGGCCGAAGAGGCGCTTGCCCGGGGTGAAACCGATCGTGCCGACCGTGAGGGCGCTGAGGACGAAGAAGACGAGGAGCGCCCAGTTGCCGGTCGCGCCCGGCTTGTAGCCGTGGGTGAGCAGGCCGTATGCGATCAACAGGCACAGGGCCCAGTCGACGGCGAGGGCGCCGAGGCGGCGGCCCGGGCGGGCGATCGAGCCGGGGCCGTCCTCCGGCAGACCGAGCTGCTCGCCGCGGTATCCGAAGTCGACACCTGCTCGCTCCGCGGCCTCGCGGGGCCCGGAGAGCCACGAGCCGATTGCATCCCTGTTGTCCACCCGTCCACGGTACTGCCCGCGTTCTGCCATGCGGACAGGAGGGGCCAGGCGGCCCAAGACCGGTTAACTTGGGCGAAACAAATGGGTCACGCCTGAGAAATCCCCCGTCCCTAAGGTCGGGTCCAGCGTGTGCCACCGCACTGGCCGCACGAACGAACTACCACCCCGGCACGGACGGTCGGGAGTAGGAGGAGCTGGATGTTCCAGAACGCCGACGAGGCCAAGAAGTTCATCGCGGACGAGGACGTCAAGTTCGTCGACGTCCGATTCTGCGATCTGCCGGGTGTGATGCAGCACTTCACACTGCCGGCGACGGCCTTCGACCCGGACGAGGAACTCGCCTTCGACGGCTCCTCGATCCGCGGCTTCCAGGCCATCCACGAGTCCGACATGGCGCTCCGCGCCGACCTGTCGACCGCGCGCGTGGACCCCTTCCGCCGCGACAAGACGGTCAACATCAACTTCTTCATCCACGACCCGATCACGGGCGAGCAGTACTCCCGTGACCCGCGCAACGTGGCGAAGAAGGCCGAGGCGTACCTCGCCTCCACCGGTATCGCCGACACCGCGTACTTCGGTCCCGAGGCCGAGTTCTACGTCTTCGACAGCGTGCGCTTCGAGACCAAGGCGAACGAGTCCTTCTACCACATCGACTCCGAGGCGGGCGCCTGGAACACCGGTGCGGTCGAGGACAACCGCGGTTACAAGGTCCGCTACAAGGGCGGCTACTTCCCGACCCCGCCGGTCGACCACTTCGCCGACCTGCGTGCGGAGATCTCCCTGGAGCTGGCCGCGTCCGGCCTCCAGGTCGAGCGCCAGCACCACGAGGTGGGCACCGCCGGCCAGGCCGAGATCAACTACAAGTTCAACACGCTGCTCGCCGCGGCCGACGACCTCCAGCTCTTCAAGTACATCGTGAAGAACGTGGCCTGGCGCAACGGCAAGACCGCGACCTTCATGCCGAAGCCGATCTTCGGCGACAACGGCTCGGGCATGCACGTCCACTCGTCGCTGTGGGCCGGCGGCACCCCGCTCTTCTACGACGAGGCCGGCTACGCGGGTCTGTCGGACATGGCCCGCTACTACATCGGCGGCATCCTCAAGCACGCCCCGTCGCTGCTCGCGTTCACCAACCCGACGGTGAACTCGTACCATCGCCTGGTGCCGGGCTTCGAGGCGCCGGTCAACCTGGTGTACTCGCAGCGCAACCGCTCCGCCGCGATGCGTATCCCGATCACGGGCTCCAACCCGAAGGCCAAGCGCGTCGAGTTCCGCGCGCCCGACTCCTCCGGCAACCCGTACCTCGCCTTCTCCGCGCTCCTCCTGGCGGGCCTGGACGGCATCAAGAACAAGATCGAGCCGGCCGAGCCGATCGACAAGGACCTCTACGAGCTGGCCCCCGAGGAGCACGCGGGCGTCGCCCAGGTCCCGACCTCCCTCCCGGCCGTCCTCGACCGCCTCGAGGCCGACCACGAGTTCCTCCTCGCGGGCGACGTCTTCACGTCCGACCTGATCGAGACGTGGATCGACTTCAAGCGCACGAACGAGATCGCACCGCTCCAGCTGCGTCCGCACCCGCACGAGTTCGAGCTGTACTTCGACGTGTGATCGAACCGGCCCAGTGCCTCGGCGCCCTCGTCTCTCCTCGGAGAGGCGGGGGCGCTGTCGTGCGCTCGAAGAAAAGCGCTCACTGGCCGCGAAGCCAGCTGTCCAACCAGGTCACGGCAGCCCGCCCGACGCCGAATGCCACTCCCTTGACAGCGTTGGCGGACAACTCGCGGAGGACGTGGGAAGCACGGCCGGCGGAAGGGGACTTCGGTACTCGGAACGGAGACCTGGCACGGGCTGCCCGGGTACGGGACGGGGTTGGTTTCGGCGTCATGCGCCAAGTGGACCGCCGTGGTGGCGCAGGGCCCCAGCACTGCGAAAGAACCCGTACGCGTCCGACTGTCGCCACACAGGAACCACCAACTGGCGAGGTTTCGTAGTCCTTCGGCGATCTACGGTGATCTACGGCGCCCTCCGCAAACCTTCGGGAAGCGTCACCCCCGCCGCTCTACGATCGGCTCCGAGGAGGAAAGCGCCGATGGAGTACGGCAGTGAGCTTCAGGCGGAGTTGGAGACATGGGCGGCGGACTTACGGCAGCTCCGCATCGAGGTCGGTGATCCCACGCTGGCGGAGATCGCGGAGCGCGCACCGAAGAGCCGGCCGTTGTCGCCTTCCGGTGTCAGCGAGATCCTG